>CAZZLI010000123.1:0-8266 GCA_964655055.1 uncultured Ferruginibacter sp. | reverse complement strand
TAATACCGATTGGATATCTGTAATGGACCAATATCATTGGCCCAAACAGCTATCAAATCGGCATTATACGGGAAATTTTTGGACTAAAAGTAACGTCACTATCGTATAAAAACATCGATAATTTGCCCGACACCGGATTTTTGCCGATTGATCGGAATTTTCAATCCGACAACAATACGTCTTTCAACCGACCTAAGTAAAAACGAACCATGAAAATTTCAATCACACTCCTGGCTTGCATAAGCCTTCATCTGATGCTCTTTGCCCAATTGCCCGTTTTCCGGTGGAATCTGGCCAATACCAAACCTGCTCCCCAGGTCAACGTAAGATTGTATGGTCAATCCGAAACGGGATTCTATGTGGTGAACGAACAACCGCCTTCCGGAACACAGTTCTCGCCCACCATCACCCTCGAATATTTCAACAAAGATCTGGAGCGGGTGTATGTGAAGGGCTGTACCCCACCCAATATCGAAGACTATGTGGGCACCGGTTATATCAACAACCAGTTATGGCTGTTCACCGCTTTTTTCGACAAGGCATCAGGCAAAAACACCCTGTATGCAGGCAGTTTCAGCCCCGACGGCTCACCACTTCCGCGCAAAGCCCTGGCCACAATCGACGCCACACGCCTGGCCGACCGGGGGCTTTTCACCTTCGCGATATCACCCGACCAGTCAAAACTTGCCGTACTGTCACAGCCTGATTTCGTAAAAAACGAACAGGAAAAAATCGGCATTCATCTTTTTGACGGACAATTCAACAAGCTATCGTCATCGGTGCAAACCTATACCTATACCTGGACCCGGGCTGTTTACAACCAACCTGTAGTGAACAATGCCGGCATGGTATTCATCCTCAAGAAAACCGATATGCAAAGTGAAGGGAACACGTGGTCGGTATTCAGTTTCAACGGGAAAACCTTAAAGGAATTCCCTATAGCACTCGAAGGACGAAAAAAGGCAACGCCCCCGGCCACAGGCATCGCACCCAACGGCGATCTGGCGGTGGGCGGCTATTATACGGAAGACGCGAAAGTCAAAGTGGGGTTCGGGAAAGCCTTTCAGGGCACCTACCTGCAACGACTAAGCGCCTCAGGGGAAAAAGCGGAATTCACCGTGGTAGCCCCCTTTGAAAAAAGGAAAGACATTATTCCGCGTCAGATCCTTTTCGACAAGGCCAATACCCTCATTCTCGGAGAAGAATATTTTGTGACCGAACAGGCGGTAACCGACCCTGCGCGAAAAGCCGCCGACCCCTTTGCGCGCGATTACAACTATAACGGGAAAGACATCTACATCGACGCCTTTGATGCCTCAGGAGCACTGCGCTTTGCAACGATTGTCCAAAAAAGCAATGACTCCAGAAATGATAACGGAACGACAGTCTCCTTTTTCGGAGCCCTTGTCGGCGATAAGTTGCATCTGTTGTTCAATGACAAGGAGTACCGCTATGATGAGAAAAAAAAGGCGGTCTATTTCGGCGGCTCTCCGGAGATCATCGTCCGCTCCATAGTTGATGTGGAATCCGGAAAAGCGCTACCAGCAGAACCTGCAGGCAATACCGAACCTGTAGGCGGCAAGAAAGGCGATATGCTGCTGCGGCCTGATGTTTTTCTGCGACTTAACGGAAATGAGTTCCTCATGCGTGCGGAAAACAGCAGGATTTACCGACTGGGAAAACTAACGCTTTGATAACCTGAAAGAAGGGTTATAAACGATTACTTCTTTTTCGCCCACCAGGCATTGTATTCATCGGCAATGGCATAAATACTCATGAGGCCATATCCTTTCTCCTTGCCGGCCACTTTTTCGGAGAGTTCGGGATAATCTTCAGTGAGTTTGGCCATTTTCTTGGCAAAGCCCAGAAGAAACTCACCCTGCTGGATGGGCTTCTCATCCAGCTTCTGCCAGACAATCTCGTCCTGGTTGATCCGGGCATCATATTCGGCATAGGTCTCGTTCTTGCCCATGAAATCGGAAACACCGTCTTTTTTCGAATAATACATGTACTGAGCAAGACGACCGGACTTGAGCAGCAGCACAAAACCCAATGGTTTGGATGTAAGCCCGCCGGTAAAATGAATACTGCGGTAATGTTTATCGGCGACCCCGTAGGCTGAAATCTCATCTGCGGAATATTTCTTCTTGTCTTTCTTCGAAGCATCCGAATAGAAAACACAGGTTTTCTGGTTGGCAGTGCGGTTACCGAATTCCACATAGCCCCGGGTGGTATCGCCACTCAGTGACACGATATAGCCAGGGTGCACCTCGTTATACTTGTAAATGGTGCCGCTCCAGTCCTGAGCGGAGGCACCCATGATAAAGCTAAGTGAACAAACTAAGGATAACGTCAAACGAAAGTGTAACATGTCAATTTTTTTTGTGTTTTAATTTAAACTTCAAGGCGAAAGTAATGAAAACCGCAATGATGAATCTTTTTTGTGAATTGCAATCAAAACGATTACGCAATAACTATGATGCAAGGGCGGGATGCCGTCACTCTCCGGGCTGCGTGTTGTTAACAGCAATGCTTTGCGGTCCCTGCGTATACGCCCTCGTGACCTCTGCGTAAAAAAACATGCGATTTTTTGTCTGAATCGCGATTGAAATGATTAGACCATGACTATGACGAATCCCCTACAAACCGGAATCTTACTGAAGGAAAAAAGAGCAACGGAAATTCAGGAATTCATTTGAGGCTAAAGGTTACTTGATTCACAGCTATGTGTGAAAACAATCAACACAATTCCTGAATCGGAATAATCAACGATTCAGATGACCAAAAAAAATACGCGAATCCTTAATCCCGTAAGCATATGATCGTTTTCGGAAAATTATACGAAAGTGAAGTTACTTTCAGCCCAAAAATTTCCCGGTATAATGCCGATTTGATAGCTGTTTGGACCAATACCATTGGTCCATTACAGATATCCAATCGGTATTACACAAGACGCTTCCCGGGAGACCCGGCTGCAACATGTATTCCTGAATCATAGCCCGATTTCGGGAATCTCCGGAAGATTGAGTTGACGCAACGAGCGGTAATATTCCCGTTCCACCTTTTTATTGGAGCGCGCACCTGTACTTGAAATCACGCCACTCAGAATGATTTTCAGCCAGTAATTGAATACACTACGGTCGAGTTTCCGCTCCATATATACCTGACTGATCCCCTTCCGGTTGTTGCGCCGCAGGATGATATTGTTGGCCAGGAACGTAATGAGCCTTGTCTTCAACGTCCGCGAATGTTCATCACCGTTGTTCAGGTATGCGGCCCTGAGCCCCCGGTAATACATCTTCATCTTGCCGTGGGCGATGTATTCACGACCAAAGGCATTCATCCGCAGGGTATCGAGCATCCCGCTTTTGATTTTTGCGGATAACAGCGGAGTCAAAACAGGATTGAGGATGCACATGTCGAAGGGGCTCATGCGAAACGCGAAATTGAAAGTGTGCTGGGTGTCGAGATAGGCCTGCATGAACCTGAAGCGGAAATGCATCGAATCGAGCAAGGATCCTGAAGCGATCAACCGAAGGCTATCGCCTGACGTATGTCCGCTGCCGGCAAGATTCAGCACTACCGCATTCAACCTGTTGAATCGAACCGAGCCTGTTTTGTTTGTTTTCTCATTCAACTCTTCATACGTGATGTCGGCATTTTCCAGACCAAGGCTATCCAACCGCAAGCGCCTCGCATATTGCTGCAGCAGGTCGGTCGGCAAGGGCTTTCTGATGCCAGCGCGGAAAGGCAGTCGTTTGTCCTTGTACACCTCAAGTATCGGTTGATGGAGGTTAAGATTTCGGATATGCAATACAGAATCCGGCTCAATGCCCGAAGCGCTAATCCTACCCGTTTTCAAACTGATGTAATCGGTCTGGTACGTTTGCAGGCGATTGAAGGAATCCCTATCAATCAGGGGAATTATGGAAAGGGAATCCAAAACAAGGCTACCCGCTCCCCCGCTCAATTGCAGGCCCCTGACGCGCATGCCGGTAAATCCCTTCTCGGAATTTATTCCATCCAAGCCCAACCTCATGCGATGGTTGTTGCGCAGCAATTCTGGAAATGACAGCGACATCGTTGAACGTAATTCAGCATCGGAAAGTTGTATCCCGCTAAGCTGCACATCCCGAAAACTGCTGTCCGCTCCCCGAACTGAACACAGTGCGCTATCGAGAACCAGAGATGATAACAACCCAGACCAGGAAGCCGGACGGTCTCCGGTAGCGGTAGAGAAAAACAGGTTCCGGCATCGGGCATGCAGCAAATGTTCTTCGGGCATGCGAAACGTAAACTTGTCGGATTGCAGAGATAATCCACCCGCGGCCAAACTGAGTTCATCTGCACCCAGAACATTCCCGTCCGAATGCAGGGAGCGGATCCACCAGTCGGTCTTCAGACTGCGGGCATAAAGCCTGGTTTTGAGCTTTCCGGGCAAGCCAGTAAAAACCGGATTGATGATCCGTAAACTGTCAGCATGAAGACGGGGCAATCCCGATTTTTTCCCGGAAACAGAAGAAATGGTTCCCGATGAATTGGTTCCTGAAAAGTCAATCTCTGGATTCAATAAGCTAAGTGCCCTGAACCTGTTCTCACCGCTGATTACCGAAGCCATATCGGGAATGAAACTGAAATCAGGTGCGGAGATATTTACCTTTCCTGAGCCTGCCTTTAAGGTCAATCCTGAAAGGGAGGAAGATTTGCCATCGCGAATCAGAATCTGTTCGGCGGAAAGCCGGAAGGCAGCGCCCCGCTCAAGTTTCAAATCACGACCTTTTAACGAAAGTCGTTCAAGCAGCGGCGGCTTACCTGATTGTATCTGCACAACTCCGGTTTCGAGCCGCTCAACAAAAACCTGACCGTTGAGTGCACCGGTCTGCACACGCAACTGTGTATTTTTCCCATGAAGCTCCTCTAACCTGAACAGGGATTGTTTCGGTGAACGAACTATCCCCCGGGTTTGCACTTCGGGAATTGTCAGGGAAATATCCGCATCGCTCCAGTTCAGTCCGCCTGCGGCCATGCCGCCCGATTCCGTTTCATTCACATCATAGAGCAATACATCGCGAAACTTACCCTGCAGTCCGGCATGATTCAACCCCAGCTGCAAAACCGAAGCCTTGAGCGAACGATTCGCAGGATTCAGGATACCCTGCTGCAGCGTCAGACGGTTTTCCTTCAACCGGATATCAGCATCAGAGAAACGGACTGCAGAAAGAGTTTGTAAAAGTTGCCGGCTATCCCTGGAGGCCAGCACGTCGCGCACCCGGATATCGAAATGCACATTCCGGAACTGATAACGGTTCAGGGTGGCTGAACGGAAATCCACAGCTGCATCGCGGACCTGGAATGCCTGCACATCCAGCTGCTCCGAAACTTTACGGAGCAGGCTGAAATAGGAGGACGCTTCATTACGACGGCCCCGCCGGGCAGCAGGGGAAAGGATATCCAAAACAGGGCGATTAAAAATCACCCGGTGTGCAACCAGTTTCCGGTTGAACACAAGCTCGGGCCAGTTGATGTTTTCAATCCGCATCGATTGCATGGAAATCGCTTTCCGGTCGGTGAAATTGAGATTGCGGGCAGTGGGTAAAATGGAAAACCCTGCCACATCGGCATCTCGATCACCAAAATGAATCTTGTCGAAACTTACGGCATAATTGCTGTCGGCATCATAAGCCTTGTAGCCCTGTATCCCGAAGCGGAAACTGCCCACATGGAGCGGCAGATCCGGACTGTCGATAACCGCGATGTCTTCCATAACGAAATCGCTGCGCCTTGTGGAATAGGCGTTTATCCGGCCGTTGGCTTCGGTTTTCACTTCAACCCCGGTATTCATCAATCCGAGATAACCCAACTGCATATCTCCGAGCAACGCTTTTACGATCTGAACAACTGAATCTTTCCCCGGTCGGGTGGAAGCAGCTCTACCTTTTCCCGAAGCAGAACGCAGCCTGGCACTTACATCAATCTTCGAATTGATGAACAGGGCGCTGTCGGCCCGCATCAAACCGGTGGTTGTCAGACTTTCAAAATCAACTCCCGTAAGGCGCAACGTATCCACAAATACATCCAGAGCATTGAACCCCGACGCATCCGCTTTCCGTGAGAAGAAACAGCTGTCGATTTCGACCGACTGCCGTGCGGAATTGATGCGAAACCGTTTATACCGCAGCCGGTTCCGGCCATCGGGAGAAAGAATGTCCTGCCGGGAAGAATAGAACTTGATACGGTCGGCAAACAAGTAACGGGCCGATTGGCCGGAAGCTTCATCCCGCTTAAGATTGTCAATCCGCAGATAAAAGTCGGTTACGGTGACCGGCATCTGCCCGGGCTGCACTCGATTAACCAGGGAAAAACTGCCTGAGTCAACCACGCAGTAATTGACATTCGTATTGCTAACAATCTTGCTCAACCCCGCATACACCTTGTTCATCTGTGCCGTCAGTGAAAATTTTTCCCGGGCTTGCTCTTTCCGCTTCGTAACGGTTATAGCAGGGCGCATACAGATAATGGTATCGAAGAGCAATTTGCGATCAAACAGCAGGGGGCGGAATGCGGAAAGTTCCAAAACCAGTTTCTGCACACGGATATCGTAGGTGGCAGGCTCGTTGATGGTATCGGCTGAAAAAAAATGCGCCCCTTTGAGCGTAAGGTTCATCTGCTTCCAGTTGAACCGGACCTTATCGATATCGGTCTTCAGCTTTCCCCCTGTTTCCCGCTCCACCAGTTCACCCAATAATTTTTCGGCGCGGGCACCAATGTAGAAGTATGCGGCTGTGAACACGCACAACAACACCAGCAAGAATACCAGCAGACCCCTGAAGATTTTTTTCATAGACCGATCAGCGCTTCGTAAAGATAATGCTGCAAGGCCAAGCATGCAGGGAAACCATGCTTAAATCACAGTGTCAAATCCAATGCGACAGCTCGTTCAGACTGCAAAAACCGAACCGCTTACCGCCTGTAAATCGACTTCCCTGCGCTGAAAAAAAAATCAGTATTTTTCCAACTAAACCAGAAACAATGAAACGCTCCTTCCTACTCATCTTTTTGTGTTGCACAGCTTCCTGCCTTATCCGGGCACAGCAAAAACAACCCCAACAGCTTCCGGACCTTAACGAACGCTACAAGCCGCTGAAATGGCGCTGTATCGGTCCGTTCCGCGGCGGCCGTTCGGTTACAGCCTGTGGCGTTGCCGGCGACCCGGCCACCTACTATTCAGGAATCACCGGCGGTGGTTTGTGGAAGACAAGCGATATGGGTATTTCATGGAGCAATGTATCAGACGGATATTTCAAGACAGGTTCCGTGGGTGCCGTGACAGTCGCGCCTACCGATGCCAATGTGGTTTATGTGGGTATGGGCGAGCATGCTGTTCGCGGGGTGATGACGCATCACGGCGACGGGGTGTACAAAAGCACCGACGCCGGCAAAACGTGGAAGCATTGCGGACTCGAACAAACCCAGCACATTGCACGGATCGTTGTGCATCCAAACAATCCCGACCTTGTCTATGTAGCAGCACAGGGAGCGCTCTACAGCAGTTCATCACAGCGGGGAATTTATAAATCAGCCGACGGCGGAAAAACCTGGACAAATGTGTTGTTCGTGAACGACAAAACCGGCTGCGCCGAATTATCGATTGACGCCAACAACCCCAGAATTCTCTATGCGGCCATGTGGGAACACGGACGCCTGCCCTGGCAGGTGATCAGCGGCGGGCCGGGCAGCGGATTATACAAATCAACCGACGGAGGTGATACCTGGGTGAAGATGACGGAAGGGCTGCCCAAAGACATGGGCAAGATGGCCATAGCCGTTTCGCCCGCCAATTCCGAAAAAGTATATGCAGTGATTGAAAGCAACTGGGACAAGGAAGAAGGCGGACTTTATGTATCGAACAATGCCGGCGATTCCTGGTCGCAGGTTACCAAAGACCACCGCCTGATCCAGCGGGCCTGGTATTATATCGAAGTGTTTCCCGACCCGCAACACGAGAACACCGTTTATGTCATGAGCGCGCCTGCCCTGCGTTCAACGGATGGGGGCAGTACCTGGGAAGACATTTCGGCTACGCACGGCGACTATCACAATCTTTGGATCAATCCGAAGAATTCCAACAACATGATCATATCGGACGATGGCGGTTCCGCCATCACCTTCAACCGGGGCAAAACATGGAGCGAACAAAACCTGCCTACCGGACAGTTTTACCGCATTGCAGTCGATAACCTTTTTCCGTACAACATCTATGGAGGCC
>CAZZLI010000122.1:0-8338 GCA_964655055.1 uncultured Ferruginibacter sp. | reverse complement strand
GTTGCCGGAATGATGCGGTTCAACGTCCAGCTTACCGAGTAGGTATGTTGACCGGCATGGCTGTCGGAGCGTGACAATGTAGTTGTATCCGTCACCTCAGCAACAAGTCTGTTGGCGGAAGCGGTAAGCTGGTTGATGCTGATGCTGACTGTGTCCGCGTTTCCTCCGGTTCGATTTCCGTTGAGCAGCCAGCGTACCTTCAGGGTATTGGGTGCGGGTTTTGCCAGATTCAGGCGGAAGGTTTGTGTTCCCTGGCAAAAAGGGATTTCATTGATGTTTGAAGGCGTATGCCCCAGTATCGGCGTTCCGAAAAGCTGATGGATTTTTTCGATGATGGCTTCCCGGCATACCGGACAGAATTCTCTGCCCAGAAACTGCATCTTGCAGTTCTGACTGGGCTTGTTCCACTGCGTTGAATTACCACCGCAACAGAACTGATAGATGCCCACACCGCCGGTTCCCATCCAGTTCTTCCATTTTACCAAGGCTGGATTCGTTTGCTGGGTCATGTTGGGCTTTTCCATGGAATAGATATCACCGGCAAAGTATTCGTCGGCCAGATTGGCGAAGGAATGGCCCATCTCATGTACCAGAATTTCGTAGGCGGATACATTGAGCGATGAGGTGGCCAGAAATCCGCCAGAGCCCCCGTAGAACGATGTGTTGACCAGCATCAGTGGCTGGTCGAAAAGCGGGGCATTGTTGATCAGCACAGCATTGGCGCCCGAATTGTTTTGAGCCACAAGCAATCTATGAATGCCGTATGCGTCGAATGTGGAGTTGAAATAATTGGTAACCGTGAGTGGTGGCTGTGAACCCGATGAGCCTTCATCGCCGGCATTGGCCGGATGGTTGGCACCGCTTTGTTGCGAAGGCACCCGGATGGCAAATACATTGAAATAGTTTTTGTATTCCCGGAACGGACTGCTGCTGAAGATATAGTTGGTGAGGTTGCGCGTATTGGTAAGATAATTGTCCAGTTCTTCGTCGCGGAAGCCATCACCCATGAAGACCAGGTTGATGTATTTTCCTGCATTGCCGTTGTATAACACTGTATCCACTTGAAATGACTGTGCCCGGCCCTCAGCTACCCAAAGACAAAACAATAGACCCATCAGGGTGAAGTGGCCCGGTTTTTTGTTGCTACAAATCCGCATACCTGAATTAGTTCATTTTTTTATCCTGCTGTCCGGTTGTCGCTTTCAGTTCAGCAATAGGTTTGAAACGGCTGCCGGCACCATAGAGTTCCAGCACCAGGGTTGGGGATGACTCCTGAAACGGAATTCTCAAAAGGAGGGAGGCCCGATCGGAATTTCGGGTCACTGAACCGATGCCTCCGTTGTCGCCGGGGAATTCATAGCGGGTTTGAAAGGGTTTTCCCAGATAAAAGGTATCGGAAATACGGGTATCTGAACCGGGAAGCCGGACAATCAGGTCGCCCTCGCTCCAGGCAGGCATTGCCGATTTTCTGTTTTTCTGATCCCCTTCGATGATCCGCGCATCCTTCAGCGTTGCTGAATAACCAACGGAGGTTTTCTCCAACAGTAGATTGGCAAGAAAGGTCCGGGTTTCTCCCGGGTTTGTTCGGATATTCTCTTGTGCAAAAGAAGGTACCGATCCGGTCAGCAGGATGAATAAAAACAGCACCAGGTAAACCCGTTTCATAATGCAGCGGTTTCGGTCCCGAAAATTGGAGAGGAGGATAAAGATATAGAGATTTTCAAGCCGGCGAAACAGCGTTGAGGAAAAACCGGGTCGTCTGTTAGTCTATTAGTCATGCAATTGCGTCGGAAAGCGACAGAAATGGGGGTGAATTTCCCCTGATTCTGCCATTTTTTCACCTGTTTTGACATGGCACAAAGATTGACCTTTGATTCACAATTAAATCTAAATCAATGGGAAAGATTATTGGAATTGACCTCGGCACCACCAATAGCTGTGTGGCCGTTATGGAAGGCAATGAACCCGTGGTTATTGCCAACGATGAAGGAAGGAGGACGACCCCGTCCATTGTGGCGTTTTTGAAGAATGGCGAACGTAAAGTGGGCGACCCGGCAAAGCGTCAGGCGATTACCAACCCGCAAAATACCATTATGAGCGTAAAGCGCTATATGGGACACAAGTGGAATGAGGTAACCGGCGAATTGACGCATACCAGCTACAAAGTCGTGAAAGGCGACAATGATACCGTTCGTATCGATATCGACGGTCGGCATTATACCCCGCAGGAAATCAGCGCCATGATTCTTCAGAAAATGAAGAAGACCGCCGAAGATTATCTCGGTCATGAAGTGACTGATGCGGTGATTACCGTACCCGCCTATTTCAACGACTCGCAGCGTCAGGCTACCAAGGAAGCCGGTGAAATCGCCGGGCTTAATGTGAAGCGCATCATCAACGAGCCTACTGCTGCTGCTCTGGCCTATGGTCTCGATAAGAAGCAGGCCGACCAGAAAATCGCGGTGTTCGACCTCGGTGGTGGTACATTCGATATCTCCATTCTGGAACTCGGCGACGGCGTGTTTGAAGTGAAAAGCACCAACGGAGATACCCACCTTGGTGGTGATGATTTCGACAAGGTGATTATGGACTGGCTGGCCGAAGAATTCAAGAAAGATGAAGCCATCGACCTGCGGAAAGATCCCATGGCATGGCAGCGTCTGAAGGAAGCGGCTGAAAAAGCCAAGGTCGAGCTATCCTCTTCCACCGAAACGGAAATCAATCTGCCTTATGTAACCGCAGTGGACGGAGTACCCAAGCACCTCGTGAAGAAACTGAGCCGCTCACAGTTCGAGAAATTGTCCGACAATCTTTTCGAACGCTGCCTCCGGCCCTGCGAAATCGCACTCAAGGATGCAGGCTACAGCATCTCCGATATCAACGAAGTGATTCTGGTGGGCGGTAGCACCCGCATTCCCAAGGTGATTGAAATCGTGGAGAAATTCTTCGGCCGCAAACCCAACAGGGGCGTGAATCCCGATGAAGTGGTGGCCGTAGGCGCCTGCATACAGGGTGGCGTACTCAGTGGTGATATCAAGGATGTGTTGCTGCTCGATGTTACTCCCCTCAGTCTGGGTATCGAAACCATGGGTGGGGTAATGACCCGCCTGATCGAGAGCAATACCACCATCCCCACCAAGAAATCGGAAGTGTTCAGCACGGCCAGCGATAACCAGCCCGGAGTTCAGATTCATGTACTGCAGGGCGAGCGCCCCATGGCCAACCAGAACAAGAGCCTGGGCATGTTCAACCTCGACGGCATTCCGCCCGCGCCCCGTGGTGTACCGCAGGTGGAAGTGGTATTCGATATCGACGCCAACGGCATACTCAATGTTACTGCTAAAGACAAGGGTACCGGCAAGAGCCACAACATCCGCATCGAAGCGGGTAGCGGACTCAGCAAGGAAGAAATCGAGAAAATGAAGGCAGAAGCCAAGGCCAACGAGGCCAACGACAAAGCCGAGCGTGAGAAGGTCGACAAGATCAACCAGGCCGACAGCCTGATCTTCCAGACCGAAAAACAACTGAAGGAGTTTGGTGACAAGATCAGTGCTGATAAGAAGGCCCCCATCGAGTCGGCATTGAACGGACTTCGCGAAGCCCACAAGCAGCAGGATCTCGCCGCTATCGATAAGGCCATGGAAGCCATGAATGCGGCCTGGACTGCGGCCAGCGAGGAAATCTACAAGGCCCAGGCGGCAGGTGCCCAACCGGAGCAACCCTCAGGAGCTCCCGGAGGAGGCGCCCCCACAGGCGATCATGTGGAAGATGCGCAGTTCGAAGAAGTGAAGTAATACGAAAGTGACTTTATTTCTTGCCCAAAAATTTCCCCGTATGATGCCGATGTGATAACTGTTCGGGGCAATGAAATTGTTCCATTACAGATGTCCAGTCGGAATAAATCTTTGGTTTTATAAAAGATATGCCCCTGATCTTTGGTCAGGGGCATTTTTATTGGCGATACTAAAGTCATCATCATTTCAAAATAACCGTCCCCGTATTTTGGGTAAGCTGTTTCTCCATCTCTTTCAGATGCAGATGCACTTTCATTTGCACCAGCTGTTCTTCGGGTGATGCGGTTTTTTCAAGCTCCTGCTGGTTCTGGAAAATCATGCGCTTCACCTTGCGCAGCTTGAGGTAATTCATGCTCGAAATCACTTCCTGCCGGTACAGTTCTTCGCGGGAAGCGATCTTTCCTTCATAAAATCTTTTCCAGTTGGGGCTCACTTCATGCCGAATCTCCATGATGCTGATGGCCAGGCTGCTGATGGCCTGATCTTCATGATACAGGAAGGAACGCGATAAGGGCTGGCCTTCGCCATTGTGCAGGGTTTGATACATGCGGATCAGTTGCAGCAGCTCCATGCTATCGAAACTCTGCTCCAGTTCGTTTTCAAAAACTTCCTTGAAGATGTAATCGGCTACAGACAGCTCTTCTTCAAAAGGCATATGGCCGAATTCAATCAGGCAGCGCACCAGGGCCCGTTCCTGGTTTTCATCTTTCTGCAGCAGCAGCAACGCAGCATCATCTTTGGTTTCGTCGCCCGGTAAATCGGGGTATTCACCTGCGTTTTCCGGTGCTTCAGATTCCTGTTTGCCCTGTTGTGCCGCAGTTCCGGCCTTGAAGGCCCGCTCGCGGATGAGCTTGTTGACCAGCGTATGCAGTCCTGACTCCTCGATGTTCAGCAACTGGGCGCATTGCCGGATATAATCCTGCTGCCGCGTGAAGTCTTCGGCCTTGTTGATGCGGCTGATGGTCTCCGCAATCTGGTTCACCAGTTTCGATTTCTTCACACTGTCGTTACCGGCTTCCGACAAGGAGGTTTCCAGATGGAAGAGCACCACATCTTTCCTGTTGCCGGCAATGAAATTCCTGAAATGATCGGCTCCGTGTTTCCGTACCAAACTGTCGGGGTCGTCGTTGTCGGGAATCAGTACCAGCTTCACATGCAGGCCTTCCTCGATGGCCAGGTCGGTTCCGCGCAACGCCGCCTTGATGCCAGCCGCATCGCCGTCGTAGATGATGGTGAGGTTACGGGTATATTTCTTGATCAGCCGCAGCTGATCGGGAGTGAGGGCAGTGCCGCCGCTGGCCACTACATTTTCGATGCCCGCCTGATGCAGGGCGATCACATCGGTATAACCTTCCACCAGCAAACATTCATCGGCCTTGTCGATCGCCTGCTTGGCGAAATAACTGCCGTAGAGAATTTTACTTTTTACATAAATCTCGTTTTCCGGCGTGTTGATGTACTTGGGGGCGCGGTCATTCTTTTTGATTATCCGGGCGCCGAATCCCAGCACCTTGCCGCTGGGACCGTGTATCGGAAATATGATGCGTCCGCGGTAATTGTCGGCCAGATTGCCGTCGCGTTCGGTGACCAGTCCGCTTTTCAGCAGCAGGTCGCGGTTGTATTTGCCCTGCAGGGCGGCTGCGGCGAATTTGTCCTTCGCTTCGGAATTGTAGCCCAGCTGGAACTTTTCGATGATGGCATCGGTGAATCCCCGTTCGTGCAGATAACTCAAACCGATGGTGCGGCCTTCATCTTCCTTCATCAGATAATTGCTGAAAAACTGCCGTGCAAAATCGTTGATGATATAGAGGCTGTCGGCCTGTTGTTGTTGTAGTTTTTGTTCGGGACTCCGCTCGGTTTCTTCGACAGTGATGTTGTACCGCGCGGCCAGCCAGCGCAGCGCTTCCACATAACTGAACTTCTCGTGCTCCATGACAAAGCCGATGGAGTTGCCGCTTTTCCCGCAGCCGAAGCATTTGAAAATTTCCTTGGAAGGCGAAACGGTGAACGATGGGGTCTTCTCGTTATGGAAAGGGCAGAGGCCCAGATAGTTGGTTCCTCTTTTCTTGAGCTTCACAAAGGAACCCACGATTTCGAGGATATCGATGCGTGTAAGGATTTCCTGTATGGTGGACTGGGTAATCAAGAAATGCTGCCGGAAATTCTGGCCGGAAGACAAAAATAACCATAACCCGCGGCAAACGTCAACCGCCGGAAATAAATAGATCAAAGGTTTTGCGGATGTTTCAAAATCAATAGGTTAGGATACCGGCTGAATGCGGTTGCCGCAATATCTTTGAAGCAAAGGCCCCGGCCTGAAAATATGCATCGCATTCTGGTTTTTGACAATTACGATTCCTTCACCTATAACCTGGTGCATCTGGCCGGAACCGTGCCCGGCAATAAAGTGACCGTGGTGCGGAATGATTGCATTGATCTGAACCGGGTTATGGAATTCGACAAGATTATTCTCTCGCCCGGGCCGGGTATTCCCTCCGAAGCAGGCTTGCTGATGCCTTTGCTGCGGCACTTTGCTTCGGTGAAAAGTATTCTCGGAGTTTGCCTCGGTCATCAGGCCATAGCGGAGCATTTCGGAGGCCGTTTGGTCAATCTTCCCGAAGTATATCACGGAGTTGCCGAACCGGTTCGTATTTTGCCGGGCCTGTCGGACCTTTATAACGGAATGGCCAATGGATTCGAGGCCGGCCGTTATCATTCCTGGGCGGTGGATCGGGAAGGTTTCCCAGACTGTCTTGAAATAACGGCTGAAGACGGCAACGGCCTGATCATGGGATTGCGCCACCGGCATTACGATGTGGAAGGGGTGCAGTTTCATCCGGAAAGCATACTCACGCCAATGGGCGGGCTGCTGATGCGCAACTGGCTGATGCGGCCACTGCTTCAAAGCTAAAAAAAGCGTTTATGAATATTCTTGTTACGGGCGTCACCCGGCTGAAAGAGTTGCAGCAACTCGACGGCATCGGTATTGATTTTTCCGGATTTCCACTGGGTACTGCAGATCCGGATCTGCTTGTTCCAGAAGCTGCAGATATCGTCGACGGTGATTTTGAACTCCGGAAAACAGGCGTTTTCGAAACAGCCGATCATGCGGCCATTCTGGAAGCTATCGATGCGCTCGGGCTTGAGGTCGTGGTGGTATATGATGATGCCGGTACGGAGCTTTGCACCGATCTTTCTTCGGAAGTGGAAGTGGTAAAGGCATTCCGGATTGATGGACTCGGTGACAAAGAAATTTCCAACCTCATTGCACCCTTCGATGATGTTTGTGATTATTACCTGTTTTTATCAGAGCAGAACAATTGGTCGGCACTGGGCAAGGTGAAGATTGAAAAACCGTTTTTCATTGGTGGCAAGATCGGTGTGGATGCCATTGCAGGTTTGGTGAAATTCAGGCACCCCGATCTGTATGGTGTTGCGGTTTCACTAGGGGATATGGGTTCCGCCTCAACTACAGCAATGGCCGGTGTGCTGCAACTCAAAAAATCGGTTGGTGCATAGGCGTCTCTTAATACTTTTTTTGTAAGCTTCAACAGGTACTTATGGAAATCAGGGAAGCGGTGGAAACCGATCTGCCGGAATTGCTTCAGATTTATAACGAGATCATCCGCAATACAACGGCTGTTTGGCATAATGCACCCTTTAGCGCCGATCGGATGGCGCTTTGGTTCGACGACCGCCGGCAACTGGGATATCCTGTTTTTGTGGCGGTCGATAAGGGCGCCGTTGCAGGTTACAGCAGTTTTGGTCCATTTCGCGCCTGGGAGGGTTACCGCTTTACCGTTGAATGTTCCGTTTATGTGCGCGACGGCATGCGGGGCGAAGGGGTGGGAGTGCAATTACTTTTCCCGCTGATTGCAGCTGCCCGTGAGCGGGGCCTGCATGCCATCATTGCGGGTATTGATGCCGAGAACAATGCCAGCCTGCACCTGTTCCGCAAACTGGGCTTTCAGGAAGTAGCCCATCTGCCGCAGGTAGGTCAGAAATTCGGGCGCTGGCTTGATCTGAAATTGCTGCAGCTGATGTTGTGATTCATGTTTAGGAGAAAATTTTTCCAGTGAAATTGATGTGCCTCATATTTATTGGATTCATCTCCCTGGTTTTCAGGGGATGCGATGAGAGGAAGCCATGCGAGACCATGTCTGCAAGTACGGATGTGATTATTCACGATATCCTCCGGCCGGGTATTTCGGGGGAGGCACTCCGGGTCAAATACGATACGCTGATACCCATGCTGGATGGCTGGTTCATTACGGCAGATTCGTTTGATTTACCGGCCTATGTTTCCTATATGGAACGACTCAATCCCGGCAAAAAAATCGTGCCCGAGACTCCTGATGAGCTCCTTTTTTTTAACAAGGGATGGGACCTGAACACAAAAAAATGGGGTGTGGTTGACAGTTCGGGCCGGGTGATTGTGCCCTTCATCTGTGATGCCGTTCGTGAATATGAGAAGGGGAAAGGGATTTTTTCCATTTATGAGGGCAGCCTTCCGTTGAATACGGGCTTGCCGCGGTACAATTATT
>CAZZLI010000121.1:0-8389 GCA_964655055.1 uncultured Ferruginibacter sp. | reverse complement strand
GGCAGTTAAAATGAAATTACCCACCGCCTTGGTTCGTGGCTCACGAACCAATTTCAGCCGATTGATTCTTTTACCCGTAAGATCTATCTCTTCCCCCCTGTGATGATTGAAGGGGCCCAACAGACAAACCCAAACCTTACCTTTGCGCCGCTTTCGACCTAAGGCTGGCTGGTGATTTTCCCGGCGTCTTAAACCATTGAAATGAAGTACAGCAACGAAATCAGCCGGCGCAAGACCTTTGCCATCATATCGCACCCCGATGCGGGTAAAACCACACTCACCGAAAAATTCCTGCTGTTCGGCGGAGCCATACAAACCGCCGGCGCCGTAAAAAGCAACAAGATCAAGAAACACGCCACCAGCGATTTTATGGAAATCGAGCGGCAACGGGGCATCAGCGTGGCTACCAGCGTTATGACCTTCGAGTACCGGAATTTCCTGATCAACCTGCTCGATACGCCGGGCCACAAGGACTTTGCGGAAGATACGTTTCGCACCCTAACGGCTGTAGACAGCGTGGTACTGGTTATCGACAGCGTAAATGGCGTGGAACCGCAGACGCGCAGGCTGATGGAGGTGATTTCCATGCGTAAAACCCCCGTCATCGTATTCATCAACAAGATGGACCGCGACGGCAAGAACCGCTTCGACCTGCTTGAAGAAATTGAAAAGGAACTGCACATCAGCCTGCATCCCATGACTTTTCCCATCAACAGCGGTAAGGATTTCAAGGGAGTTTACGATCTGCATCATAAACGGCTGCTCCTGTTCACGGCAGGAACCAAAGCCGCTGATGAAGATGCGCTTGCCATTGATAATCTGCAGGATGCCGAACTCGACAAGCGCATCGGTGAAAAAGATGCCGCCGTATTGCGTGAAGATGTGGAACTGCTTGACGGTGTTTACGGAAGCCTGAATGTGCAGGAATATCTGGAAGGCAATCTTGCCCCCGTATTTTTCGGTAGTGCCGTCAACAATTTCGGCGTGCGCGAAATGCTCGACACCTTTGTCGATATCGCCCCCACGCCACGTCCCCGGCATACTACAGGTCCCGATGTGCGCCCCGACGAAGAAAAATTCAGCGGCTTCGTATTCAAGATACATGCCAACCTTGATCCCAAACACCGCGACCGCATCGCTTTCCTCCGCATCTGCAGCGGTCGCTTCGAGCGCGGAAAATACTATCACCATGTGCGGCTCGACAAGGATATCCGGTTCAATAATCCCTACAGCTTTCTCGCCCGGCAGAAGGATGTGATTGAAGAAGCCTATCCGGGCGATGTGGTCGGGCTATTCGATACCGGCAATTTCAAGATCGGAGATACGCTTACCGAGGGCCCCGATTTTTATTTCACCGGTATCCCTTCCTTCTCCCCCGAACTGTTTCGCGAAGTGGTGAACAAGGATCCTATGAAGACCAAGCAACTCGAGAAGGGTTTAAGCCAGCTGACCGATGAAGGCGTGGCGCAGTTGTTCACGCAATTCGGAGGTAACAAGAAAATCATTGGCTGTGTCGGTGAACTGCAGTTCGAAGTGATCCAGTACCGCCTGCTGCATGAATACGGAGCCAGTGTGCAGATGAATAGTTTGCCGTTTTACAAGGCTTGCTGGATCGGCAGTTCCGACCAGAAGAAGCTGGAAGATTTCATCCGCTACAAACAGGCCAATATCGCCGAAGACAAAGACGGGCAACTGGTTTATCTGGCCCAGAGCGAATGGTTCCTGAATACCGAAATGCAGAACAACCCCGATATCTGTTTCGATTTCAGCAGTGAGGTGCACAAGCAAACCGCCTGAGTTGATATCTCCGATCATCGGAGCAGCAGCAGGTTCCCGCTCGAAACATCCGATTTGCAGGTATTGCTCGCTTTTATATAATAGACATAGTTTCCCGGATCCTGGGGTGCCCCTTTGAAGGTGCCGTTCCAGCATTCATCGGGATTGCGCGAGAAATATACCCGGTTCCCCCAGCGGTTGTAGATGGCCACCTCAAAATAAAGCAACCGCCCATCGGGAATGGCTTTCCAGCAATCGTTCAGTCCGTCGCCGTTGGGGGTAAAGCTGTTGGGAGCGATGAAGGGTGGATTTCCTTTGATATAGTTATAGACCATGATGCTGTCGATCCGGGTACAGCCGCTCAGGGTATCCGTTCCCGTTACATAGTATTTTTTAGTGGTGCTGGGGAAGGCGATGGGATTGAAGATGGAAGAATCCGTCAGGTAAAGGGGTTGTTGTGCAGCAAACCATCTTACCGTATCGGCACCGCTCACGCTGAGCCGCGCATTGAGGTCGAAGCAGTCGATGTCGTTCGATTTGGTGATGATGAGCCGGGGCAGGGGTTTGGCTACAATACGGCGGTTGAGTACGGCGGTATCGTTGCATGCGGAATCAACAATCCGCACAAAGAATACGGTGGTATTCAGCGGCCTCGCAACCGGACTTGCACTGAAGGGATCGTTGAGCAAACCGGCAGGCTGCCAGCGGTAGCTGCTTCCCCCCGAAGCGGTAAGTTGTACCGGAGAGCCGGAGCATACTGAATCTGCAGCGGCTGATAATGAAAAGTTTGCTGCCACCCGCAGGCTTACCCGGATGGAGTCGGTGGCCGTGCAGGTCAACGCGGGGTCGGTAGAAATCACATAATAGGTGGTGTTGACAGAGGGTCCCGCAACGGGTTCGGCCACATCGGAAGCGCTCAGGCTTGCAACAGGAGTCCAGGCATAGGCTTGTGCACCCGATACACGCAGATAGGCCGAGTCGCCGATGCAGATGCTGGTATCGGCGCTTTTGGTAATCAGCGGCGATGGAAGAATATTGATTTGCACGCTGTCGGTAGTCCGGCATCCGGCCGCAGTAATGCCTGTCACAAAATACTTCAGCGTATCGGACGGGGAGGCGAGTGGAGAAGCGGAATTGCTGTCGGAAAGCGCCGTTGCGGGTGTCCATTGGTAACGCACGCCACCCGAAGTGTTGAGTAATACTTGTGTGCCCCGGCAAGTTGACGTATCGTTTATAGTTTTGATTACCGGCGTATCAACGGTAATGCTTACGCTGTCGTTTGCCAATACAAATTCCGAGAAGCGGATGTCATCAATCGCGAAGCAGGCCTCACCGGCAGTACTACGGTTGATGATGGACAGCGTTACCGGTGTATCGGGTCCTGAAATCCAGATGACATTATTGGTGGTCCAGGAGCAGGGGGTGGGCGATACGTCCATCCATTTGCCCACCGGCGCATCGTTGATGGCGAATTGCAGTCTGGCTTCTGCAGGGTTCAGTACCGGTTGTATACGGCAGGAGAATACATAGCGGGTATTGGGCAGGATGCTGACCGTACTGCTCCAGATCCGCGCAGCATCGCTTGTGTTGTTGCGCACGATCAGCCTGTTGCCGAAGCCATCCTGGAAATTGCCGCAACTTGCCGCACCCGGTACGGCATAAACCGTCGAATCATAAATCACATACTGTCCGGTATTGGAAATCGACGGACTTCCCGTCGAAAGTGTATAGTCCGACTGAAATTGGCTATTGCCCTGGCTGAAGTCGCCGTTTTGCAACAAATTTTGTTTAGGTACAATCCCCTTTAGTCGATATCGCGTTGATGAACCTCCCTGTGTGCGGGGCGTATCGCTCAGCGGATTGTTCAGCGTGTTTTGGGGCGTCCAGCAAAAACCAAAACCTGTATCAATCCGGCTGCGCAGCAGGGCATCGGTTCCAGAACAGATCGTGCTGTCGGGCGTGAGTAGGATGTTTTCAGCTTCAAAACCCGCATGCAATACACGCTCCAGGGTGTCTTTACAGCCGTTTTTGTCGAGTATCAGTTTTACGGCATAGGTTCCGGTATCGGCATAAGTGTGCGCCGGACTGTATTGGTTCGTGTACACGGTGCCGTCACCAGTTTCCCAGTTGGTTTGCGTATTGGCCGAATCGCCGATGATGAAAACAACCGCTGTCGGCGAACAGGGTTCCTGCAGGATGGAGAAATCGGTGCCGCAGCGCGATTGGGGGCGCATCAAGCGGGGCTGTTTTTTAATGCTATGCTGAAGGGAGATGTCGGGTTTTTGGAGGGTATCGTTTACCCGTTGAACAAATGCTGCCGGTCCATAATAGACAAAGACTTGCGGTTTGGGTTCTGAACGGGGAAAAAAGAACAGCACCGTAAATACCCAGGGTATCCATAGCAGATATGGTGCGGTTTTAGTCATTCAGGATATGGTCCGGGTGATGCTTTCCCCTACCGAACAATCAGATGCCCGTATAGTTTGACGGTGTGACCGACTTCAGCTCCTTTTTCAGGCTTGCGGAAACCTTCAGCGAGTCGATGAAACGGTGCATGGCCTGCCGGTCGATTTTTTTCCGCCCCCGCGTCAGTTCCTTCAGCTTTTCATAAGGCTCAGGAAATCCTTCGCGTCGCAGGATGGTTTGTATGGCTTCCGACACCACCGCCCAGTTCTGCTCCAGATCTTCGTTCAGTTTTTGCCGGTTCAGTTCAAGTTTGGCCATGCCTTTCCGGATGGATGACAGGGCAATCAACGAATGCGCTATCGGAACGCCGATATTGCGCAGAACGGTACTGTCTGTCAAATCGCGCTGCAGGCGTGAGATCGGTAGCTTTTCAGCAAAATGGCTGAGCAGGGCATTTGCAACTCCAAGGTTGCCCTCCGCATTTTCAAAGTCAATCGGGTTCACCTTATGGGGCATGGCGCTGCTTCCGGTTTCTCCTTTAACGGTTTTCTGGGTGAAATAGTCTAGGCTGATATAGGTCCAGATGTCGCGGCAGAAATCAATCAGGATGGTATTGATGCGCCGGATGCAGTCGAATTGAGCCGCGAGCAGGTCGTAATGCTCGATCTGCGTGGTGAATTGCTGCCGCAGCAGACCCAGTTTTTTTTCGAGGAACTGGTCGGCAAATTTTTTCCAGTCGTATTTGGGAAAAGCCGCATGGTGCGCATTGAAATTACCGGTAGCCCCTCCGAATTTTCCGGTGTGGGGAATAAGCATGAGCAGACCCATCTGGTTCTGCAGGCGCTCGGCAAATACTGTCAGTTCCTTGCCCATCCGGGTGGGTGATGCAGGCTGGCCATGGGTGCGGGCAAGCATGGGAACGGTTTCATAGTCGTACCCTAGTTTGATCAGTTCTTCCTGCAGGCCAGTCAGTTTCAGCAGATAGACTTCTTCCAGCGCCTCTTTCCAGAGCATGGGAACCGCCGTATGGTTGATGTCCTGCGAGGTAAGGCCGAAATGCACCCACTCCGCAATGGGAGCGCCGCCCATGGCAATGAGTTCTTCTTTGATAAAATACTCCACCGCCTTCACATCGTGGTTGGTGGTTTTCTCCAGGGCCTTGACCTTTCGGGCATCATCGATGTTGAATCGTTGGGTCAGGTCACGGAGTTTCTTTTTGAGGGAAGGGGAGAGCGGAAAGAATTTTTTTTCGGATAGGAAAATCAGGTATTCGACTTCCACAAACACCCGTTTGCGAATCAGGGCGAACTCGCTGAATACACCGGAAAGAATTTCTGTTTGTTTTCGGTACCGGCCGTCGATGGGCGAGAGGGCGGTGAGCGGGTCCAAATCCATGGTGTTGCTGTAAATTTGCTTCGAAATTATACTAAAAAATTTGGAAAGGAAAATACGGGCGGGAGCGGTCAACTACCTGAATACCAAGCCCCTGATCTGGGGATTTGAGCAGGGGATGATGGGCGACCGTGTGGCCTTGACCATCGATTATCCGGCCCGTGTAGCGCAGCGGCTGATAAACGGTGAACTCGACATCGGACTGGTACCGGTGGCTGTGATGCAGCAGTTGCCTTCCTGTCATCTGGTTTCCGATTACGGTATCGCCTGCGACGGCGCGGTAGCCAGTGTTTGTTTATTCAGCGAAGTGCCGCTGGAGCAGATCACGGCCCTCTACCTCGATTACCAGAGCATGACCTCGGTTGCCTTGCTGAAAATATTGCTGAAGGAGCACTGGAAGATCCGTCCCCTTTTACTGGGCGCCGGTGCGGGCTATGAGCAGCAGATTGGCGGCACCACGGCCGGCCTGGTTATTGGCGACCGTGCCCTGCAACTGCTGGGGAAATTTCCCTGTGTGTACGATCTGGGCCAGGCCTGGAAGGAAATGACTGGAAAGCCCTTTGTATTTGCGGCCTGGGTGGGAACCGGCAAGCCCGATCCGGTCTTCATCAGGGAGTTCAATAAGGTATGCGCCCACGGGCTTGCGAATCTGGATGCGGTCATTGCTGAAAATCCCTATTCACATTTCGACCTGCGGGAATATTACAACCGCTATATAATTTACAAGCCTGCTTTCGACATGTTGGAGGTGATTACTTTATTTTTGAATAAAATCAGGATGAGCGGATGAAGGTTCTTGTTTTAAATGCCGGTCGACTGGCCCATTTTCATTCCGGCCTTTGCCATTTGTAAAAAAGTTCACCAATAGTTCTCATGCTGTACTTGTTTTTGGCTTCCTGCTCTATTTCTTCCCTGTTGAATTGTTGATAGTTGAGCATGATCTGTTGCATGCCTTCCGCAAGACTTTCCGGGTCTTCTTTTTTAACGAGAATGCCGTTTCGTGCATTGATGGTATCGGCAGTTCCCCCGCAATCCGTTGCCACCACCGGTTTGCCGAGCGATAAGGCCTCCACTACGGCTACGCCAAAACTTTCATGTCGGCTGGCGCAAACAAATGCGTTTGCCTCATTGATCAGGTTGAGTGTTTCGGTGTGTGGTAAAAAACCTCTCCATTCAAACAGATGTGAAACTTCATATTGTTTAGCCATTTGAATAAGCGCATCAGATTCAGGTCCGCTACCACCGATGTAGATGATGAATTTCTTTTTAGTTTTTTTAAGAAGTATGGACGCGCTTTGAATTAGGATATCAATACCTTTCTGTCGGGTAAGATAGCCAATCAGGACAAAGCAGAAGGTGTCTCCTGAAATATATCGGGCGGAAATATTATGTTCGATCACATTGGGGATTATCGTTATTGTTTTGTCGGAGTCGAGATATCCGAGCATCTCATTTTTCAAATGGTTGCTTACTGCTGAAATATTGTCTGCTTTTTTCAGTGGGTTTTTAATGGATTTTTGCAGGAAGCGGGGCTCCAGCATGTTTGGAAAGGGGAAGGGGCTCATGTGTTCGGAAATGGAATAGGGGATGCCCTCTTTCTCTTTGAACTTCATTGCCACATAGCCGGCCGTGTATGTGATATGTGCATGGATGTGGTCGAACTTCATTTTTTTTGAAGCGATGAATGTTCTTGCCTGGTGAAATAACTGATCTCCAATGGGGCCGCTGAGAAAGGAGTGGGTAACCAGGAAATTCATCCTGTATACTGTATAGCTTTCTTTTTGTTCTGTGCTATAGTATTTTTTTTTGACGATCTGACGAAACAGATCGAGCGGCTGCTGTAGTCCGGTAAATCGATGAGTCAGTGGCAGAACAAAGTGTTCATTTTTGACATCGAAACGGCTGTAGGCTTGAATATGCTTTTCTATGAAAATTCCTGAGGGATCATTTGTATTTTGAGGAAACCATGTGGCCAGATGCAGAATGCGCATAAGTTCTGTTATTGGATCAGTCGATAGCCTTCTTTGGATTTTTCCGCGGGCATGAAGCATACAAGTCCGTCATATGATTTGGGTGTTCTGATTTTTCTAAGGCATTTTGCCGGAAGTATTTCCCATGCTTCATAGTTGAATCGAAACAGCATCTCGTAGATTTCCCCTGAATAATGGCCCTGTTTTGAAAGATGCGTATCCAGCAGTTCGATCATCAGGATAGGGCGATGCTTTTCTATGCTGTTCAGCATCCCGGAAATAGCATCAAATTCGGCGCCCTCAACGTCAATTTTAATCAGATCAATTCTGCTGATACCTTTTTTGCCGGTATAGCTGTCTAAAGAGATGCAGTTGATGGTTTCTGCTTCGGAAGAGCTTTCCTCATGCTGGTTTACGCTAGACATACCCCAATTGTATTGATTGCCAACATGTATGGTCAGGGTTGAGTCGGATTTGCCGACAGCCAGTTTCTCTGTTATGACAGTAGCCTTGATTTCATTGAGTTTAAGATTCTCCTTCAAGCGATTGAAAGTGCGCGTGACCGGTTCAAAAGCGAATACCCTGCTATTGTTTCCGGTGGCATGAGCCGCAAGCAGGGTGAAATACCCCACATTGGCACCGATGTCGAATATCACTTTTTTGTCACCTTTCGCAAAATCCAGCCAGAACAGGGATTCCTCTTTTTCATAGTAACCATAGAGAAAGAGATGGTACTGAACCCAGTCCCGGATATGTAAGAGCATTGTTTGCCCCGTGAAAATCCTGCAGGCGAAGTCATTTTCTGAATTCCGGGCCTGACGGTAGGCTTCTTTTTTTGCCCATTG
>CAZZLI010000120.1:0-8423 GCA_964655055.1 uncultured Ferruginibacter sp. | reverse complement strand
TTCTGAAATATATGAACCACGAACCCTAATTGCTCATACCCAAAAAAATTTCTATTTTTTATGGCTGTTAAAATGCGCCTGCAGCGCCACGGGTCTAAAAAAAGACCGTTCTACTTCATCGTGGTTGCTGACGGAAGAAGTCCCCGCGACGGAAAATTCATTCAGAAACTCGGTACGTACAATCCCCTTACCGTGCCTGCCACCATCCAGGTCGATCGCCAGAAAGCCCTCGACTGGCTGCACAAGGGAGCCGAGCCCACCGACACCGTTCGCCGTATCCTCTCCTTCAAGGGAGTGTTGTATCTCAAGCATCTGTTGCGTGGTGTGAGTCTGGGCTTGTTTGATGAAGCTGTGGCCATGCAGAAATTCACGGCCTGGAGTTCCGAACACGAAGCCAATGTAGCCAAGCGTCAGAGTGCCCACAAAAAGGCCCGTGCCGACAAGCGCAACCAGCCTGTGGTAAAGAAAGTAGCCGAAGCTCCTGCTGCTGAACCCGCACCTGAAGCGGCTCCGGAAGCTACCGAAACCAAAACCGAGGAATAAATTCCATTTACCGTCTTTACGCCCTGTAACCTGTTTACAGGGTTTTTTTTTGAGCGACAGTTTGCAAATTCCGTAACGCTTTATCTGTGGAACAATATTTCAACATAGGGAAACTGGTGGCCACCTTCGGGCTGAAGGGCGAAGTTGTGTTACAACATAGTCTGGGCACCATAAAATCCCTGGACGATTTGAAGGTGTTCTTCATCCAGGACGCTCCGGAAAGTTTCATACCCTACTTCATTCGCTCGGCCCGGGTCAAGCAGGCCGGCGAACTGTTTCTGGGGATTGAGGGAGTGGATACTCCGGAGCAGGCCCGCAAACTCACACCCAAAACCGTATGGCTGCAGGCCGAGGCCTTCAACCGGTTGGCCAATCCCTCATCGGTATTGTCGGTACTCGGTTACCGGCTGATCGGCGGCAAGGAAGACCTGGGCGAAATCATCGAAGTGATTGAACAACCGCACCAGCTGCTCTATGCCATCATGCTGGGTGATAAGGAAGCCTATATCCCCGTGCATGAAAAATCGCTGCTGAAAATCGATACGCGTAACAAAAAAGTGCATGTCGAACTTCCCGAAGGCCTGCTCGACATTTATCGGTAATTTGTCGTTTGTTTCATGCTGTTTCAAATCCGCAGATCCCAAGCCGGTATGCCTCAGGAGCCCCGCCGCATAGTTGCCCATCTTGACCTCGATTCGTTTTTCGTATCGGTTGAAATCCTCAACAATCCTTCACTGAAAGGGCTGCCTGTGATTGTGGGCGGAAGCGATCGGGGAGTGGTGGCCGCCTGCAGCTATGCGGCCCGCCGGTTCGGGGTGCATTCGGGTATGTCATCCGCCATGGCCCGCAGGCTTTGTCCGCAGGCGGTGGTGATCGGCGGCCGGCGCAACGACTACGGCCGTTATTCGCGCTGGGTGACCGATATCGTGGCTGCACGGGCGCCTCTTTTTGAAAAGGCCTCCATTGATGAATTCTACATTGAATTGACGGGAATGGACCGTTTTTTTGATCCGCTTGAGTGGACGATCCGGCTTCGGGAAACCATCATGTCCGAAACCGGGCTTCCCATTTCCTTCGGGCTTTCGTGCAACAAGATGATGGCGAAAATGGCCACCAATGAGGCCAAGCCCAACGGGTTCCTGCACATTCCCCCGGGAAGAGAGATGGAATTTCTGAAGCCTTTGGCTGTGGGCAAGATTCCCGGCGTGGGTGAATCGGCCCAAAGTCAGTTGACGGCTATGGGAATCCATACCATCGGTGATGTGCAGCAACGGTCGGCGGAAGAACTTTCGGAGTTGTTGGGAAAATGGGGCGAAACCCTCTGGCAGAAAAGCAGGGGCATCGATTACGGAACCGTGTCCGGCGAACATGAACCCAAATCGGTTTCATCGGAACATACCTTCGACCGGAATATCACCGAACCCGATCAGCTACACGCCGAACTGGTGCGGCTCACCGAGAAAGTGGGCTTCGCCCTGCGTGACGAAAAAAAGCTTGCCGCCTGTGTTGCGGTGAAAATCCGTTATCCCGATTTTGAAACCACCACACGGCAAACACGGATCTTTCCCTCCGATGCCGACGGCGCATTCATTCCGGTGGTGAAGGCGCTTTTCGCCCGCTCTTACGAGACCCCCCGGCCTGTTCGCCTTTTAGGGGTAAGGCTGAGCGAGTTTTCGGCTCCGGTTGAACAGGGCAACCTGTTTGATCCGGTGGAAAAACGGAAGGAATTGTATGCCGCCATCGATGAGGTGAAAAAAAGATTCGGCAGGGTGAAAATTAAACGGGCATCTTCGGGCTGACCCTTACCTGGGCTCACTATATTTGAGATGTTTCGGGTACCGGTAAACGATATGGCCGGTTCCGGAGAACAGCTGCTAAGGCACAACAATCGCATCATGAACATCTTATCGCTCAACAACCTGCGCAAATATTTTGCCACGCAGAAGGCGGTCGACGACATCAGTTTTGACATAGCCCAGGGCAGCATCTTTGGCTTGCTGGGACCTAACGGTGCCGGTAAGACGACGCTGCTGCGGATGATCACCGGCATCTTCTTCCCCGACAGCGGCGACATCTTCCTCAACGGCCGGAAATTCGATCCGGTGCGTGACGTGGCCCAGATCGGCTACATGCCCGAGGAACGGGGGCTTTACAAGAAAATGAAGATCGGGGAACAAGCGCTTTATCTGGCCCGGCTCAAAGGGCTAAGCCATCACGATGCCATGACGCGGATCAAGGAGTGGTTCGTGAAATTTGAAATGCAGTCGTGGTGGAACAAGAAGGTGGAAGACCTCAGCAAGGGCATGAGCCAGAAGCTGCAGTTTGTCACCACGGTCTTGCACGAGCCTTCGCTAATCATCCTCGACGAACCGTTCAGCGGGCTCGATCCGGTAAATGCCAACCTCATCAAGGATGAGATTTTCGCACTGGCCCGCCGCGGATCCACCATCATCTTCAGCACCCACCGCATGGAGCAGGTGGAGGAAATCTGCGACCATATCGTACTGGTCAACAAGGGCCGTAAACTGCTCGACGGCAGTGTCAGCGGCATCAAGGAGCAGTTCAAGGAACATATTTTCCAGGTGGGGGCACGTACCGATGCCCATCATCTGGCCACCTATATTTTTGAAGTCATCCGGCATGAGCCTGAGAAATTGCTGCTCAAGCTGCAGCACGGCGCCGGCAATAACGAGGTTTTGCAGCATTTCATCAACCAGAAGGTGACGGTAAATTCCTTCAATGAAGTGCTTCCCTCCCTCAACGAAATCTTCATCCGCCTTGTGGAGGGTACGCCCGAAGCCCGGCAGTTTGAACAGGGAGCCGTATGATTGTTTAACCCAGGATTCAACGTCCACTACTTATGAATAAGATCGGAATCATAATGAGCCGCGAGTACCTCACCAGGGTGCGGAACAAGACCTTCCTGCTGTCAACCTTCCTGTTGCCCATCGTGATGATCCTCTTCATCTTCGGTGCCGCTTTTTTTGCCGCCTCATCGAAAGACAAGCATAAGCGGATTGCGGTAATCAACGACCCCGGCTATTTCAGGCAGCAGATGGGCAAAGACAGTTCACGGCTCGCATTTGTCTTTGAAACCGGAATCGACAGCAGCAATTTCGTTGCCCGCGGATATGATGGTGTGCTCAATCTCGGTGGTGACAGCAGTAACCGTCAATTCATTTTGTTTTCTTCCCGGCCATTGGGCATCACCACCAAGGAAGGCATTGAAGACCGGCTCAACAAGGCCTATGAACAGCATCAGCTGTTGCTCCGCGGTATCCGTAAGGAAGTGCTGGACAGCATCACGCGGATGGCCGGTACCAACTACAGCATCGATAACCGGGTGCCTGATGCTAAAGGCAGTTCCGAGAAAGTGAATGCCGAGCTGAGCTATGGGGTGGGATTCGGTTGCGGCATCCTGATATACATAACGATGTTCGTTTTTGGTGCCATGGTCATGCGGGGTGTGATGGAAGAAAAAACCAACCGTATCGCCGAAGTGATTGTGAGCAGTGTGAAACCCTTTCAGCTGATGATGGGAAAAATCCTGGGCATTGCCCTGGTCGGACTCACCCAGTTCGCACTCTGGGCCATTTTGCTGATCGGGCTTTCTTCCCTGGTTTCGGCCCTGCTTCCGGCTGAACTCGTGCAGCAGGCCGGTTCTGGGAATGCTGCCATGATGCCGGGGGGCGATACCCAGGCGATTGCCGGCGGCCTTTCCGGCCTAAGGCATACCCTCGGCCAGGTCAACTGGTGGCTGGTGATTCCCTGCTTTATTTTTTATTTCCTGGGCGGCTATCTTTTTTATGCGTCTTTATTTGCCGCTGTGGGCAGCGTGATCAACGAAGACCCGCAGGAGGCCCAATCGCTGATGTTGCCGATTTCCATGCCCATCATCTTCGCCTTCATCATCATGAGCAGCAATCTCGATTCACCCGACAGCCCGGCGATGGTCTGGGCAAGCATCATTCCGTTCACCTCACCCATTGTGATGATGGGCCGGATACCTGCCGGGGTTCCCGCTTCGCAGCTGATCATTTCGATGCTGCTGCTGGTTGGGGGATTCCTGTTCACCACCTGGCTGGCCGGAAAAATTTACCGTACCGGTATCCTGATGTATGGCAAGAAAGCCAGCTGGAAGGAGATGCTGAAATGGGCTTTCCGCAAGGCCTGAGCCGTCTGTTCAGCTTCTCAGGTTTTTTCCGAAACATAAATCACGGCTTCGAGGTAGGTCATTTCGCAGGTGTGGTATGCTTCCCGGAACCCGAACCGTGTCGGGAGGTCCCGGTAGATGGGGTTCACATAAAGCAGCTGCAGTTTCCGTGGTTTCCGGTCAAGGGATTGTCTGATCCTGTACAGCACTTTTTCCAGCAGGATTTCGTCGAAAGGGTTGAAGAGGAAAACAGCATCCACATCATCAGGCAGGTCGGTATCCTCCGCTCTGTCATGCAGAACTTCGTACGAAAATCCTCCAACCCGTTTTGCTGTTTTCTGCAGGTTCGTTTTTGTCTCTTTGCAGAAGGTAGAAGAAAAATCGACTCCGCTTACTTTTTTGAAACCCGCATGGGCAGCCAGACAGAGGGCCCGGCCTTTACCGCAGCCATAATCGAAAAAATGGGTTCTGCTTTTTGCGGGAAGTTTGGCCAGTAGCTTTTCCATCAGCGAATAACTGACGGGCATGTAGATGGTTGAATGCTCCGTATCAATACCTTCCCGGGTCAGGCTTTGCAGGTTGTTTGCGCCGGTTGTCCTGATTCGGTACTTGCGTTCTCCCCGGATTTCTTCCCTCAAAATTTTAGCGGCAAGCCTGAAGCTCCAGTTTTTGCGGATGTAGAGGAAATAGCGGATATGGCTCAACCAGCTCATTGGGAAAAGAGGGGTGGTTTTATATCAGGGCATTCCTGCGGGGCGGATGTCAATCACTTTCATTTGCAGGGTCGTGGTGCCGTTCCATTCGTTTTCATCGAGGGTAAACAGGATATCGAAGGTTTTTTTGTCGGCTATCACCGGAAATTTTTCTGCCAGGTTGAATCCGATGCCCGTGATGGTGGTGTTTCCCTGGGTGATGACGAAACGGATATGTTGCTCCTTGACGATTTTTGAAAATCCCTTGTCGCTCACATTCCGGGCCATGAATACCGGCCGCTGGTTGTCAGGTCCGAAAGGTTCCATCTGGCTGATGATGCGGTAGAAACCGGGAACGGCTTCTGCAAGTTTCAACTCGGCATCGATGACAATCTGGGGAAGCAGCGAATCCGGAGAAATGGTGTTCTTCACCACATCGTCGAACTTTTGGCTGAAGGCGCTTACATGTTCGGGCAGCAGCGAAAGTCCGGCTGCTGCGAAGTGTCCGCCATAACCCAGCAGGTGTTCCCTGCAGGCGTGGATGGCTTCATAGAGGTTGAATCCGTTGACGCTGCGTGCGCTTCCGGCAACGACATCGCCGCTTCGTGTAAGCACTACCGTTGGACGGTAATGGTGTTCGATCAGCCGGCTGGCCACAATGCCTACAACACCCTTGTGCCAGTGCTCGGCAAACACCACGGTTGATTTCCGTTCCGCGTTTCCGGGATCGGCCTGCATCAGGGCCAGGGCTTCAACGGTGGTGGTGGAGTCGGCCTCCTTGCGTTCGGAATTGTCGTGATGCAGGAGCTTTGCGATATCCATCGCTTTTGCAGGATCTTTTTCAATGAAGAGTTGCACCGCTTTCCGCGCGTCGTCCATCCTGCCGGCAGCATTGATGCGGGGTGCTATGACGAATACCACATTGTTGATGGAGAGGCGTTGTTGCAATCCCCCGAGTTCAATCAGCGCACGGATGCCTGCACAGGGCTCTGTGTTGATCTGTTGGAGCCCGTACCAGGTCATTACCCGGTTTTCTCCGGTCATGGGTACGATATCGGCGGCAATGGCTGTGGCAAGCAGGTCGAGATAACAGCGGTAGCTTGAATCGGGCAATCCATGTGTGCGGGCCAGTGCCATCATCAGTTTGAAGCCAACCCCGCATCCGCAGAGGTCCTTGTAAGGATAGGGGCAGTCGGCCTGTTTCGGATTAAGAATGGCAATGGCAGGGGGGAGGGTATCCTCGGGCAGGTGATGGTCGCAGACGATGAAATCGATGCCCAGGGTTGCCGCATAACCGATGAGGTCCACCGATTTGATGCCGCAGTCCAGCGAAACAATCAGTGTTTTTCCTGTTGCAGCGGCATGGTCGATGCCGGCCCTGCTTACCCCGTATCCTTCCCGGTAACGGTGTGGGATGTAGAAATCCAGGTACTCCGGATTGTAGAGTCCGCATAAAAACTGGTACATGCTGGCTACGGATGTGGTGCCATCGACATCGTAATCGCCGAACACCAGTATTTTTTCCTGCCGCTCAATGGCAAGGGAAATCCGTGCAACCGCCTTGTCCATATCCTTCATCAGGAAGGGGTCGTGCAACTCTTCAAGCGCGGGGCGGAAAAACGACCGGCATTTTTCGTAGGTGTCCAATCCCCGGCTGATGAGGATGCGGCAGATGGCGGGACTGATTTTCAGTTCCTTCTGCAACCATGCAGCGGTTTCGGAATGTTCCGGGGGCATTTTCCAGCGTTTCTCCATAAACGGTTTGCTTAGTGGGTACGGTCGGTGGTATAGCGCACCAGCTCTTCCAGCGCTTCCCTCACCGCATTGTTATCAAAACCTTTGAGGATATCCAGGGCTTCATCCCGGTAGCGTTGCATCGTCTTTTCGGCGTAGGCGATTCCTCCGGCATTGACCACCGCGGTGATGACTTCCTGCACCTTTTTTTTATCCTTATGCCGGTTTTTTACGATGTAGATCAATCGTTTTTTTTCAGCAGCCTCTACCCGGTTCAGGGTATAGATCAGGGGAAGGGTGAGCTTTTTTTCCCGGATATCGTTGCCTGTGGGTTTACCGATATCGGCCCGGCCGTAGTCGAACAGGTCGTCTTTGATTTGAAAAGCGATGCCCACTTTTTCCCCGAAAAGCCGCATCTTTTCAGTCTTTTCAGCGTCGAGGCTTGTGCTCCAGGCCCCCGCAGCACAGGCCGAAGAAAGCAGTGATGCCGTTTTGCCTTTGATGATGTCGAAGTAAACCTCCTCATTGAGGTTCAGGGTTCTTGATTTCTCAATTTGCAGCAGCTCGCCTTCACTCATCTGCCTGACCGCCTCGGAAAGGATTTTCAGCTGCATGATTTCGTCATGCCCGATTGAAAGCAGCAGGCCTTTGGAGAGCAGGTAGTCGCCAACCAGTACGGCGATCTTGTTTTTCCAGATGGCGTTTACCGAAAAGAAACCCCTTCTTTCAAGGGATTCATCCACCACATCGTCGTGCACCAGGGTGGCCGTATGCAGCAACTCAACCAGGGCGGCGGCCCGGTAGGTCGACTCGTTAACCGGCCCCTGCAGTTTGGCACAAAGCAGCACAAACATGGGGCGCATCTGCTTGCCCTTTCTCCGGATCACATAGCGCATAATGGTATCCAGCAGGGGCGTCTTGCTCTTTACGGCCTCGGCAAATTTTTGCTCAAAAATCCCGAGTTCCCCGCCGATGATGGAATGTACCGATTTCATACCCGAAAAAGGGGCAAGTTATAACAGCCAGGGGCGATACCGGAAATATTTTTCGCGAATCGGGAATTCCGCTCTATATTGCTGCCGCAAAAAAAAAGTTCAGCTGAAAGGCAGCGGAACATACTAATAATCAGTCTTGTTCGTTAATGCAAGGCCTGAGGAATGTTCCAGAAATTCCATAAAAAAATTTGGATTTTAGCCTTCAAGTAATATTTTTGCATCATATCAATTAGTATTTTTTCGAATTACTTAAATAACCACAAAATAATGGCAAGCAAAAAGTACAGCTTATTAACGGGTCTTATG
>CAZZLI010000119.1:0-8507 GCA_964655055.1 uncultured Ferruginibacter sp. | reverse complement strand
CCACCTTATCCTCTTTAATACTATATGTCGGTGGATTGGACATTAGCAGATAATAAAACTTATTTTTAACCCAAAAAAGGATGGGCATCTTTATCAGACCCTGGGCGGTTACCGATGCGGAGTCGCTGGTGAAATATGCCGACAACATCCTTATCTGGAACAACCTCCGCGATTATTTTCCCAGTCCCTATACGCCGGAACATGCGCGTGAATGGCTGGAGAAGACAGTAGGGGCCGAGCCGCTGATCAACTTCGCCATCGATCTGGACGGCGAAGCCATCGGAGGGGCAGGACTAATCCTGAACAGGGATGTGTATGCCCTTTCAGCCGAAGTCGGGTACTGGGTGGGCGAACCCTTCTGGGGGCAGGGTATCGCCACGGAAGCGGTGCGGCAGTTGACCGAATACACCTTTTATTATTTCAACATCGTGCGCCTCTATGCCGAAGTGTTTGAAACCAACAAATCGTCGATGCGGGTGCTGGAAAAAAACGGATATTATCTGGAAGGTGTCCGGCGAAAGGCCGTTTTCAAGAACAATGTACTGATGGACGATTATATCTGGGTCAAAATCCGGCCTTGGTAACCCGTTCCGTTAAACTTATTCATTTAACCCGGTCTAAAATACCTGACCAACCAAGCAACGAATATGCAAATCAGGAAAAACATCGCCACCAGCGAATCGGGCTTCATCTTCAACCCGGGAACAGGCGATTCCTATTCCGCCAATCCGGCCGCTGCAGAAATCATCAACCTGCTGAAAGAAGGAACAAGTTCTGCCGAAATAAAAAAAATACTGCTTGGCAAATATGAGGTGGATAAAGCCACTCTTGAAAAGGACTGGGACGATTTCATGGCCCAGTTGCGCGAAGCGAATTTGCTGAACGAATAATTCAACCACCAAAAACGCTGCATGCCGTCCAACCAGGAAACACCAGTGATAGCGGTCACCGGACTGAACGCCATCGACAGTCCGGGCCCGGGCATTGCCGTCATCCGCGCCCTGCGCGACGGGTTCAAAGAACCCGTCCGGATTGTCGGCCTTTCGTATGAAACGCTTGAGCCCGGGATCTACCTGCACGATGTGGTGGACAAGACTTACCAGATTCCCTACCCTTCCGCCGGCAGCGAGGCCCTGCTGGCCCGGCTCCGCTACATCCACGAAAAGGAAAAGCTGGACCTGCTGATTCCTAACTTCGATGCCGAGCTGGCTAATTTCATCAAGATAGCGCCTACGCTCAAAAGCATGGGCATCGAAACCTTTTTGCCTACAACCGAGCAGCTTGAAGCGCGCGACAAGATCAATCTCTATCAGTTCGGAATGAAGCACCAGCTCAACGTGCCAATCGACAGGATCATCTACCGGGTCGAGGAGTTGCCGGCTTGTGCAGCCATCATGGGTTATCCTTTGGTGGTGAAGGGAAAATTCTATGATGCGGCCGTCTGCCATACGCTGGAACAGGCACAAAAGGCCTTTTACAAGCTCAGCGCCAAATGGGGACTACCCATCATCGTGCAGCAGTTCATTGCCGGAACGGAAATCAATATCGCGGTGCTGGGCGACGGACAGGGAGAAGCCATCAGCATCATCCCCATGCGCAAACTGTATATCACCGACAAAGGCAAGGCCTGGGCCGGTATCACGCTCGAAGATGAAACGCTGATCAATCTTGCACGGCAGTTTGTGGCTTCCACGAATTGGCGGGGCGGCTGCGAGCTCGAAATCATGCGTACGGCCGACGGCACACCCTATATCATGGAAATAAACCCCCGCTTTCCGGCCTGGATCTACCTCACGGCCGGAGCCGGACAGAACCAGCCCGCCGCACTGGCACGCATGGCCATGGGCGAAACTGTCGAACCATATCAGGAATATGAAGTAGGCAAAATCTTCATCCGCTATTCCTGGGATCATATCACCAGCGTGCAGGAATTCCAGCAAATCAGCGGGTTGGGTGAACTTTAGGAAGCGGAAATCTAATTCGTGTATCAATTGACGTTACAATAAAAGCAAATCCATGAGCAAGTTGCGCTACGAAAGACCCCAGCTGATCAAAATGAACGCCGGGCTGATGAACAAGTTCGGCACGCGAACCGAATACGAGCCGGTGAAGCAAATCGACGGAATACCGGTCAAAACCCTGATTGCCGCCTATGGTTCGCCTGTCTTCGTCATCAGCGAACGCACCATACGCCAAACCTACCGCAACGCCCTGCGGAGTTTTTCCACCCGCTACCCCAAGGTGCAGATGGCCTGGAGCTACAAGACCAACTACATCAATGCCGTATGCAATGTCTTCCATCAGGAAGGCAGCTGGGGAGAAGTGGTCAGCGGATTCGAATACCAGAAAGCGCTGCGTAACGGCGTACCGGGCAACAAGATCATCTTCAATGGTCCCGAGAAGACGCGCGAAGAGATGACTTTGGCCATACAAAACGACTCACTCATCCATATCGACCATTTCGACGAGCTCTACCAACTCATTGAACTTGCCGATGCATTGAAAACCAAGCCCCGGGTGGCCATCCGGGTCAATATGGATACCGGCATCTATCCGATGTGGGACCGTTTCGGATTCAATTATGAGAACGGTACCGCCTGGAGCGCACTGGTTAAGATTGTGGAGTCGGGCAAGCTCAACCTCACCGGCCTGCATTGCCATATCGGCACCTACATGATGGTCACCAGCGCTTACGTCATCGCAGTGAACAAGCTCTGCGACCTGGCCTGGAACTGCAAAACCCAGCTCAACAATCCCATCAAATACATCGATATGGGCGGAGGTTTCCCTACGCCCAACGACCTGCGCGGGGCCTATCTTCCCGCGAAGGATACCATTCCCACCATCGACGAGTTCGCCGAAGCCATTACCGGTGCCTTGCTGAACTACGGCTTCCCTACCGACGAACTGCCGCTGCTGGTACTGGAGGCAGGACGTGCACTGGTGGACGAAGCCGGATATCTGCTGGGTACGGTCATCGCCAACAAACGGCTGAGCGACGGCAGAAGGGCCACCATCATGGATTTCGGCGTGAACCTGCTGTTCACCGCATTCTGGTACGAGCATAAGATCAGCCCCGCGCAGGATTTCACACACCATACCGAAGACTCGGTGATGTACGGACCTTTGTGTATGAACATCGATGTGGTGCGTTCGGGCATTACGCTGCCGCTGCTCAACCGCGGCGACCATGTGGTGGTGCACCGCGTGGGTGCCTACAACATGACGCAGTGGATGCAATTCATACAGATGCGGCCCAATGTGGTATTGATTGACGGGAACGGGAACCATCACCTGATCCGCGAAGCCGAAACCCTTGAATACATAGAACAGATGGAGCGGATGCCCGAACACCTGCGGGCCTTCCAGCTCTGACATGAAGAATTGCATACGCCGGATGCACCGCCATTGCGAAAAAGCAACTTGAAATCGAACCGAATCATAGCACCGATGAAGGATGGGCTGCTTGCCGTACTGAACAGTTATGGCATGCTGTTTTTTTCGCGCAACCGGTTGTTTTCGCTGTTGATTCTGGCCGTTTCCTTCTTCACGCCATTCACCGGACTTTGCGGATTGGCTGCACTTATTGTATCGGTTGTAGCGGCTTACGCCCTGGGGTTCGGCATAGAACAAGTAAGGCAGGGATTGCTTACTTACAGCGTCATCCTCTTCGGATTGTGCATGGGTGCCAACTTCGAACCGGGTGCCGCCTTCTTCATTCTGCTGTTCGTAGGGGCATTACTTACGCTCTTCCTTTCAATTGCACTCAATGCCGTACTAAACAAAAAAGGACTTCCGGCACTCTCGCTCGCTTTCATCATCAGCAGCGGCACCGTGATGGTGGCCGCCAAGGGATTCGAGGGTATCGGACTTACCTATCGCCATATTTACTGGTTCAATGAAGCTTATGCCCTGGGAGGAAACACCCTGCTGAACATGCTGCAGCAAATCGAGGAATGGAAGATTCCCGATTTCATCGCGGGCTTTTTCCGCAGCATGAGCGCCATCATTTTCCAGTCGAACATGGCAGCCGGCATCTTACTGTCTGCAGGGCTGCTATTCTATTCCCGCATCGCATTCGTATTGATGGTACTGGGTTATTCCACGGCCATATTCTTCAACTTCGCCATGGGCGGATTCCATCAGACCGACATGACCTATTACAACATGGGTACCAATTTCATGCTGGTGGCCGTGGCCCTCGGAGGATTTTACATCATCCCTTCACTGCGCTCTTTCCTGTGGACCTTGGTCACGGTACCCATCGCCTACCTGCTGGTGGTAGCGCTGGGGGGCATCGCCTACCGAGCGGGCTTTCCTGTTTTCTCGCTACCATTTTGCCTTGTGGTCATCCTCTTCCTTTACACGCTTCAACTGCGCTGGCGTCCGGGAAAACTGGTGCTCACCCCCATACAGTATTACAGTCCCGAACAGAACCTCTACCGCTTCCTGAACGGGAAGGAACGGATCTACAACCAGTATTACACCCATCTGTATCTGCCTTTTCTGGGAGAATGGATGGTGAGCCAGGGGCACCACGGCAGTATGACCCATAAGGGCGAGTGGAGCCATGCGCTTGACTTCGTGCTGCTCGACCAGGAAATGAAAACATATGCGGATCCGGGAAACCTGCCCGAACATTTTTATTGCTACAACAAACCCGTATTGGCTCCGGCCGACGGCATCGTGCAGGAAGTGGTGCATCATGTAGATGACAATGAAATAGGAAAAAACAACACGGTCCAGAATTGGGGCAATACGCTGGTCATCAAACATGCCGAAGGGGTTTACACCAAGATCTCGCACCTGCGCAAAAACAGCATCCGCACCACGAAAGGTAATTATGTAAAGCGCGGAGAAATCATCGGCTATTGCGGCAACAGTGGCCGCTCGCCCGAACCGCATCTGCACCTGCAGGTGCAGGCCACTCCTTATATCGGATCAAAAACCCTGAACCATCCTCTGGCCTGCTTCGTGCAACGAAGAGGTGAGGAAACGATATTGCGGCAGTTCGCAGTTCCGGAAGAAGGCAGCTTTGTAAGCAATATCCTGCCCGACAGCCAGTTGCAGGAAGCCTTCAGTTTTCCTCCGGGATATTGCCTTCAGGTGAAGGCGGAGGGATTCCCCGACGAGGAATGGGAATCGATGATCAGCATTTACAACGAGCCCTATCTGTATTGCCGTAAGCAGGAGGCATGTGCTTACTTCCGGAACAACGGCACTTTATTCTATTTCACCGGATACGAAGGACCTAAAAACACCCTGCTGCATCATTTCTATGGCTGTGCCTACAAGATCCTGCTCGGCAGCCGGCAGCCGGTGACCGTGCAAGACCGGTTTCCGTTACCTGCTTCCGGCATAAATCCCGCGGGTTGGATACAGGACATCCTGGCTCCCTTCCATGTATTTAGCAGCATGGAGTATGAAAGCCGGGTAGTCTCTTCCGGCGATCTGCTCAACAGCAGCAGCATCCGTTGCAACGGCGAACGGAGGAAGCGGCTGTTCGGCCGGGCCACACAAATCGACCAATTTGAACTGGAGGTGGCTGAAGGCCGGATCCGGTCATTCAGCATACAAAACCACAAAAAAATCACAGCGCAATGCTTTGCCGCCAACTGATTGTCTTTTCCCTGTTTTTCCTGCTCACCGGCATAACACGGGCGCAGCAAACCGAAGCGTTGATAACGGCCGACATCAAAAGTTATGCGTTGTATGAAAAAAAGGCCTGGTTGGAATTGCTGGACTATGGCAACGGCTGCATCCGGGAGGGCACCGACTTCCTCCTGCTCCGCCTGCGACTGGGGGAGGCTGCTTTCAATCTGGGCAATTACAGCCAGTCGCTCAGGCATTACGAAGCCGTACTGGAAAAAGAGCCTGCCAATGCCACGGCCGGTTATCAGGCGGCCCTATGCCGCAATTACCTCAATCAGCGCGAGCTGGCTGATGCCAAACTGCGTTTCGGGAGCACCTTGCTATCCAACACACAAAAGCGCGCATTGACGCTGACGATGTTAGGCGCCGAAGTGAGTTTCAAAAGTCCCACAATCAGTTCGCGGGGCAATGGGCTCTATGCCCGGGTCGAAGGGGGCATGCGGATTTTGAACGGGCTGCATATGCAACAGGTGATCGCGCTCTACGATCAAACCATTGCCGAACCCAAATTGACGGCGGTGACCGACAACGGGAACATCGCCATCAACCAGCGCGAATATTACAACCGGATCACCGGCAACATCAGCCGGAACTGGCAGGCAATAGCCGCGTATCATTACCTCTATACGCCGTTCAACAATTTCATTTACAACAACCACATCGGACTGGCCGGCATCCGCTACAACAGCCATTATTACACCGTGCAGGCCGATGTGGTCTTTGGCCGGATGATCGATTCGGCCCTCCAGCAAATCAATGCCACGGTAAGTTGGTACCCGATGGGAAACCTGAACCTCTATGGCATTTCCACCGCCTCGCTCAGCAGCCGGAGCGGCAGTTCCTCCTTCAATTTCCGCCAGGTGCTTGGAGCAAAAATCCTTCCCACCCTTTGGCTTGAGGGAAATATCACGCTTGGCAGTTTCCGGTATTTTTTCGAACGCGATGCGCTTTATGTGTACAACGCCATCGACCGCACCATGCTGAAGGCCGGTGCAACTGCATATTACAGCCTCAGCCCCCGGACCACGCTCAGCGCCACCTATGGCTTTGAGGAAAAAGAATTGTTTCAGACCGTCAACCGATTTTATAACCATTCAATAACAGGAGCATTATCATGGAAATTTTAAGAAAACTCACGACCACCACCCTGCTTGTTGCCCTCCTCACCGGTGCAAGCGCCCAGAATGAAGCCGCCATGCAAAAGGCCTTCAGCGACAGTTACACGCAGGAGTATTACAAAAAGTATCCGGAGGCCATTGCTTCTCTGAGCAAGGTGCACAGCGACGACTCGTATGAAACCAACCTGCGGCTGGGTTGGCTGAATTACCTCAACAAATCCTATACACAGTCGCAGGCCCATTATCAGAAAGCCGTTGCACTCAAACCCTATTCCATTGAAGCGAAGCTGGGACTCAGCAAACCGCTTTCGGCTGTGGAGAATTGGGACAAGGTGCTGGAACAATACGAGGAGGTGTTGAAGATCGATCCGCAGAATTATACGGCAGGCTATTGGTCGGGGGTTATCTACTACAACCGGAAAAAATACGATGCCGCTATCCGGAGCTTCGAGCGGCTGGTAAACCTATATCCCTTCGATTACGATGTCAACCACATGCTGGCATGGAGCTATCTTAATTCGGGAAGAAACAACGAAGCCAAACTGCTGTTCAACAAAGCCCTGCTCATCAAACCGGGCGACGCGTCAGCGCTGGCGGGACTTGCAAAAATCAAATAGGGGCTTCCCACTCAGACTCGGATGTAAATTTTGCGCTTGTCGAGCAGATAGCCTGCCTGCCAGCATAGCAGCATGAACGACAAGGCAAACAGCAGGGAGCCGAAATGGCTTCCGGCATGGCTGAATATGTTTTCGTATATCCATTCATATGCCGACAGCGGCCCGACACTGAAAAAATAGAGCAGGATCACCCCGATTTCGGAAAGCAAATAGATGAAGAGAGGATTACGGCCGAACACTTCGAAGAAATGTACGCCCCGGGTCCATTTCCGGAAATCGAGCAGGTAAACGATAACCGCAAGTATCAGGCAGTCAAGCCCTGAAGTGTGCAGCACAAATGAACTGGTCCATAGTTTCTTGTTGATTGGAAAGACCAGGTCCCAGCAATAGGCGCCGAGCATCAGGGTAAGTCCGGCAAGCAGCAGCAGGGCGATGGTTTCATGGCTGCTGCCCCTTTCCTGCAAAAACCTTCCCGCCACATATCCTGCCACCACATTGGCTACCGCAGGAAATGTGCTCAGCAATCCTTCCGGATCGAATGCCACCCCTTCGCCGTGGTAGAGATGGTTTTCTCCCAACAACCAGCGGTCGAGGGCAAGTACGGCATTCCCTTCAAGCGACAAGGGTGCCGAAGGGTTACCGCCCAGATAAAGTACCGCCCAGTATGCTACCAGAAAAAACAGGCTGATGGCCACAGCTGTCCGCTCTTTGAAAAAATAAAGCAGAAAGGCGGCAATGGCGTAACACAAGGCAATCCGTTGCAGCACGCCGAATACCCGGGTATGGCTGAAAGGCGATAGCATGAAGTGCCCCAATTCATCTTTTTGCACAAAGGGGAACCAGTACATCAGATAGCCCAGTAAAAAAATAATGAGTGTCCGTTTCAGGATTTTGAGGCTTACCGTCCCTGCCGATAGCCTGCTCCATTTCTTCATCACAATGCTCAATGCGTTGCCCACGGCAAACAGGAAAGAGGGGAATACCAGATCGGTGGGTGTGAAGCCATGCCATTTCGCATGCAGCAGCGGAGCATAAGTGGTATCACCATTACCCGGTGTGTTCACAATGATCATCAGACATATGGTCATGCCGCGGAACACATCGAGGGCGGTGAAGCGTT
>CAZZLI010000118.1:0-8675 GCA_964655055.1 uncultured Ferruginibacter sp. | reverse complement strand
ATGAACGAGTATTCATGTTGTGAAATTAGGCCGATTAAATATTCTTTAGTAATATCATTTGTATCTTTACTGATGCTCCCTGTATTTATTTTCGCACAAGATCCCGGAGTCCCTGACGGGGACCCAGATATTCCCATCGATGGCGGCGTTGGCATTTTGGTGGCTGCTGGTATCGGATACGGATATAAGAAGTATCGGGAAACCCGGAGCAAGGCAAATCAGGCGGATTTTTGAATTAATTGGTTGCAGTTCTCCTTTCATAGCCCTTCTCACTTTAATTAATCCGAATTCGAACCAGTTGCAGTCGATTTTCACCGAAGAATATGAAAATGCCTTCATTTAGCCCCGGATCCGTACTCTTTACCACGTTATGGGTATCGTTATTGGCTAGTATTTTTTTTTCCTGCAAGGTGTACACGCCTTCCTATGTTTTCCAGCATATTGAAAGGGATACGTCAATCGCTGTTCAAAACCCCGAAATTGGAAGAGAAGAATGGAAAATCAGAAATTCAGACCAGTTGCTGATCCGTGTTTCGAGCCTTAATCCACAGGAAGATGCCATCTTCAATTCAGCTGACATGACGGGGTCTCAAAAAGCGGGTACCTATCTGATTTCAAAGGATGGCAATATTTTTTTTCATAAGTTGGGTAGCATCCGGGTGTTGGGGCTTACGCTCATGGCATTGAAGGAAAAACTGGAGCACGACTTACAGCCCTATCTTAAAGACCCGATTGTAACGGTCGGTTTTGCCAATCATTACGTGACCGTTATGGGGGAGGTGGGTAGCCCAAAGAAAATAAATCTGAACAATGAGCAAATTACGCTATTGGATGTGCTCACAGAGTCTGGGAAGGGTACTCCTGATGTAAATATGAATACCCTGATGGTTATCCGGGAAAAATCCGGTTCACGAAATTTCAAGATCCTGAATCTTGAAGACCCTTCCGTATTCAATTCAGAGTTTTACCTGATGCAGCCTGGAGATATTGTTGTGGTAAAACCCAATGAGGAAAAAGTTTTTAAAGAAGCCAAAAGATTGCGTTCGCAACAAGTAATCTCACTGTCACTTCAGCTTTTGACAATAGGACTAGTGCTTTACCAGGCGTTCTTCAGAAGATAATTTTGAGGCAAATGACGAATGATCAGCCATTGATTAAGGAGAAGGCGGAAGTCAATATCTTCATCCGCATACTGCAAAATTACCTGCCGTTCTGGCCGCTCTTTGCCCTTACCATACCTGTAGCCATGAGCGTTGCCTATGTATACCTGCGCTCACAGATTCCAATTTACGTAGCAACAGCAAAAGTATTACTTAAAGATCCCAACAAGGGTGGGGGAGACTCAAAAGTACTCGAGGCGCTGAATATTTTCAGCGAGAAAAAGATTGTTGATAATGAAATTCTGGTGCTACGCTCCGGGGTTCTTTTAAAGAAAGTGGTTGACAAACTTGGACTTTATGCAACGGTTTATAACCAGGGAAAAGTCAAACGTGAGGAATTGTATGCCTCTAATAGTCCCTTGAAATTGTTAACCGATCAGGCAGACAGTATATACAATACAAGCAAATACAATTTCAGTATCGACTGGAAGCGCAATTTGGTGAATATCAATAACCAGACTGTGTCGTTTGATTCAGTCGTTTTTTTAGAAAATATTCCTTTTCGTATCAAGATCAATCCACTGTATAGTCGGAGCCTTCAGGGTAAAAATTATTATGTAGTCATAAAACCTCTGCAATCCGCCGCATCAGAAATCATTGGTTCATTGAAAGCAAGTGCCATTTCAAACGTTTCCACGGTACTGGATGTCAAACTTGAAGGACCTGAGCCCTTCAAGGCCCAGGATATCCTCTCTACACTTTTTCAGGTCTATAACAGCGAAGGAATTGATGTCAAAAACGAAATTGCACGTAAAACGCTGAATTTCATTGATGACCGATTGCGTCTGATAAGCAACCAGCTCGACAGTGTGGAAAGAAATATCCAGGATTACAAAAGCAGCAATTCAATTTTCGGCATCGATGCCATCGGTGATCTTTATTTAAGCAAGGTGAGGGAACTCGATACCCGAAACGAAGCCCTGAATATGCAGCTTCAGGTATTGGATGAAGTAAGAAAATATGTTGTTTCAAAAGGTCGAAAACCCGGCAAAGTACCTTCACTTGCGTTGATTGATGATCCAGTTCTGATCGGACTCATCGGTGATCTTCAAAATGCTGAATTCGAGCTCGATAAGATCAAAAGTATTTCAGGTGAAAGCAGTGAGGCCGTTTTGGTACTCCGACAGAAGATAACCCGGCTGAACGGTGATATTCTTGAAAGCCTTGATAATATCCGGAACAATTTCCTGACCATGAAATCCGATATCACACGGAATTTATCCATCAATTCAGTTATGTTAAGGCAAGTCCCGCAAAAGGAGAGGGGGCTTTTGGAAATCAGCAGGCAGCAGGCGGTCAAAAACAACATCTATTCATTTCTCCTGCAAAAAAGAGAGGAAACCGCAATCTCTTCCGCATCCACTTCATCTGATTTACGGGTAATCGAGCAACCAAGCTCCTATGGACCGGTTCGCCCCGTTGCAAAAGATTTCTACCTGACCGGCTTTATCATAGGCCTTCTTTCAGCCGTTTTTTTGGTTTTACTCAAAGAGCAATTCAAAAGCAAGGTGTTGTTCAGAAGCGAAATTGAGGACCAGACCAAAGTTCCTATTGTCGGTGAGATTGTTCAGGCGGCAGCCGACAGTTCAATTGTAATCGGAGAGGGAAAACGTACCGTAATCGCTGAGCAGTTTCGATCCCTTCGAACGAATTTGCATTACATGGGCCTGAATGAGGAAAATAAAACGCTTCTGGTCACTTCGAGTGTTTCCAGCGAAGGAAAAAGTTTTATTGCGGTAAATTTTGCCATCGGGTTATGTCTGACCGGCAAGAAAGTGGCCCTGCTTGAAATGGACCTCCGCAAACCCAAATTGAGCAAACTGCTCAAGGTCGAACGCGATCCCGGCATTTCCAATTTTGTGGTAGGCAAGGCCGGAATTGATGAAATCATCAAGGAAACTTCCATTCCTAATTTATTTATTGTGTCGGCAGGGGCTATTCCGCCCAACCCCACCGAGCTGATTGGAAAGCCTTCCTATGCAGAAATGATGAAGTACATAAAAAGCAAGTTTGACTTTGTGATACTCGATACCGCACCCGTCGGGCCGGTTACTGATGCGCTGCTGCTAAAGGATTATGCTGACGTCACCTTGTACGTTGTTCGCCACGACAAAACCCCAAAATCCTTTCTCCGTCTGATAAATGAACTTTATGAGGGGAAGCGCTTTTCCAACTTAGGTATCGTATTTAACGGGTTGAAGAAGCGTGGGATATCTTTCGGAGCTAGAAATACAGGCTATGGATACGGGTACGGCTATGGATACGGGTATGGATACGGGTATGGGTATGGATACGGTTACGCGATTGATGAAAAAAAGCCCGCATTTTCCGGATTGAAGCGTTTCTGGCGCCGTTTCAAGCGCGATCTGCGGGCGGAATAGAAAACCGGGGGGGCTGTGATTTTGTCACACAAGGCGCCCGTTAATTGAGTGCTAAAAAATATCCTCAGTTATGTCGTGTGACTGAGGACAGCGAAGCTTTGCCATGACGGAATCAAAAAAGAGCTGGTACGCGATTTATACCAAACCCCGCTGGGAGAAGAAAGTAGCAAGGCTCCTGAGCGAGAAAGGGATTGAATTCTATTGCCCCCTCTCTAAAAAGGTGCGGCAATGGAGCGACCGAAAAAAGGTGATACTTGAGCCCGTATTCAAATCATACGTCTTTGTGCGGGTGGAGGAGGAGCATAAATGGGAACTGCGTAAAATCGACGGTATCCTCAATTTCGTTTTCTGGCTGGGCAAACCGGCCATCATCCGCGATGAGGAGATCATCACCATACAGAAATTCCTGAATGAGTTTTCCGATGTGGAAGTCACCCATCGCGATTCCCTGTCGGTAAACAGTCCGGTGATTGTCAAAACAGGCGTGATGATGAATTTCCGGGGTATGATTGTGGAAGTCATTGGCAATCGGGCAAGGGTAAAGCTGAACAGCCTTGGCATTGAGCTCACCGCACTCTTCGATAAATCCAATCTTGAACCTGTTTCGCCGCTTGGTACAGTTATATAAAATCATCCAACGAAAAACATTTTCTCATGTGCCGCATTGCCGGTCTATTCCATGAGGGGCAGAATTCAGCGGAAAGGGAACACGTCATAAAAGACATGTGCACCTTGATGCAGGCGGGCGGTCCGGATGCAGAGGGAATTCAATCAATTCCGAACGAAAACCTCACATTAGGACATCGTAGGCTCTCCGTCATCGACCTGTCGGAAGCTGCCGCGCAGCCGCTTCATTTCAATAAAGACCGCTATGTCATCTCCTACAACGGCGAACTGTATAATTTCCGCGAACTGCGGCTTTCACTGAAGGCGGAAGGAATCCGCTTTCATTCCGACAGCGACACCGAGGTCATCCTGGCTGCCTACTCCTTTTGGGGTGCCGCCGCTTTTGAAAAATTCTCCGGGATGTTCGCGCTGGCCATCTGGGATGCGGAGCAACGTGAAATCGTTTTGGCACGTGATGCTATGGGGATGAAGCCGCTCTATTATGCCTGTGCTGAAGGAGTTTTCGCTTTTGCTTCTTCGGTCAAAGCGCTGAAGCGTATCAAGGAACTGGATAAGCCGCAGCAAAATTGGCCGGTCTATTTTTTGGCTTACGGTCATTTGCCTGAACCTGTAACAACCTTATCGGCTGTTCGCCCTTTGCCCCCGGGCTCTTTTTTGCGGTATTCGGTCCGGGAGAAAAAACCGGTTGTCCGGGAATACCGGAGCTTCCATTTTTCTGAAAAAATCAGTGGGCGGAAAGAAATAATCGACACGCTGAGGCGTACGATGGATATGTCGGTGAAAAGGCACCTGATATCCGATGTGCCCGTAGGTGTTTTTCTCAGCGGCGGACTTGATTCGTCCATCATTGCCCTGCTGGCCAGAAAATATCTCCCGGAACTGCATACCAATTCCATCACTTTCGAAGACAGTCTCTATTCGGAGCAACCCTACCAGGATCTGATGATCCGGCAGCTCGGATCAAGACATCAAAGGCACAAGGTGGAGGAGATGGAATTTCATGATTCAATACCCGCTATACTCGAAGCAATGGACCTCCCCAGTTGCGACGGCATCAACACCTGGTTCATCAGCAAATATGCCCGGGAAAGCGGATTGAAAGTCGTGCTTTCCGGTCTGGGTGCCGATGAAATCTTCGGGGGCTATCCTTCCTTCAAGCGGATGGCTATGGCCCGTACTCTGCAGCAAATGCCCGGTTCCGCCTTGCGCATGTCAAGACTGTCGGGTGTAAAAGCCTTGCGAAGGCTTTGCTATCTGTCCATTCCAGGAATCAACGGGCTCTATCTTTTTCTCAGGGGATTGTTTACGCCGGAGGAAATTGCCCGGGAACTGGATGCTTCCGAAACGGAAGTATGGAATTTGTTGAAGACCCCTCCGGAAATCAAACCTGATGAAAAGCTGTCTGCAACCAATGAGGCCAGCTGGATGGAAATCAACCTGTTCATGAAAAACCAGTTGCTGCGAGATGCCGACGTGATGAGTATGGCCCATGGTCTGGAAATACGCCTTCCTTTCCTTGATGTTGAATTGCTTCGCTTTGTACATAGTATCAACAGCAAGGAAAAGTTCAGTGGAAAATATCCCAAGCAGCTGCTGATTGATTGCTACCGGAATGAAATACCGGAGTTGGTATGGAAGAGGCCCAAAATGGGCTTTACCTTCCCCTTCCGGGAATGGTTCAGTGATGCCCGATACGCTCATCAAGGCGGCGATCAAGCGGCCTCGGCCTGTCATCGCCGGATGCAGGTTGGAAAAATACACTGGTCGCAGTTTTACACGCGCTGGCTGATGAAACACTATGCCTGATCGGAAAAAACTGCTGTTCCTTACCCTACGGGTCTTTTCATCCACCGGCGGAATAGAAAAGGTTTGTCGGGTTTTTTCCAGATCGCTTCAGGATTTAAGTCAACAGCATCCGGAATTCCGTTTTCAGGTATTGTCACTTTATGACCATCCCCGGCAACATGATACCCGATATCTTCCCGCCGATCGGTTCAGCGGGTTTGCAGAAAGCAAATGGAGGTTTCTGCTGGCGGCCATTCGGGAATCAACAGGGGCCGATTTCATTGTGGCAAGCCATGTAAACCTATTACCTGTGCTGGCTATTGTTAAAAAGTTCAGCCCCCGTTCCCGTATCCTGCTTTTTGCCCACGGCATCGAATTATGGGATTCGCTCAGTGCCCGTCGCCTCCGTATGTTGCAGCACTGCCATCAGATTTTGGCGGTTAGTGGCTACACAGCCGATGTAATCAAGGAACGGCATGCCCTTTCCAAAGAACAGGTAAGGGTATTTCCCAATTGCATAGATCCCTTCTTGACCCGGCACCAACAGGGGAAAAGTGAACAGTTGTTGCAACGCTATGGATTGAGTCAGGATCATTTTGTATTGCTGACGCTGACCCGGCTCTCTTCAAAGGAATTTTACAAAGGTTATGACCTGGTCATCCGGAACCTGAACCAGATTGCGTTGGAATATCCTGCCTGCCGATACTTGATTATAGGAAAATACGACGAGGTCGAAAAAGAGCGGCTCGATCAGCTGATACGGGAGAACGGACTGGAAAGGCGGGTCATTTTCACCGGATACATTCCCGATGAGGAACTGGAGGCGCATTACCACCTCGCTGATCTTTTTGTCATGCCCAGCAAGAAAGAAGGTTTCGGTATCGTATTCGTAGAGGCGATGTACTACGGTCTCCCGGTCATAGCCGGCAACAAGGATGGCTCCACGGAGGCCTTGTTGCATGGAAAGCTAGGTATTTTGATTGACCCGGACAGCGATGAGGAACTGCGTGAAGCCATCATGCGTATAATTAAAGACCGTAATCGTTTCATTCCAAATGATCGGCTGCTCGCCAACCACTTTGGCTATGTCCAATATCAGAATAGGGTAGAGGCCCTTTTATTTTCCGAAAGCTATTCATGAAAACAGAGCTCCGGTTTTTGTTGGTTGGTTGCGGCCATATCGGAGGAAGGCATGCTCAAATCATTTCAGACCAGGCTTTACTGGCGGGGGTTTGTGATACGGTTGCTGAAAAAGCCAGGAAGCTGGGCGGGGAATATGATGTTCCGTACTTCACGGACCTCGGTGAAATGTTGCAGGCAGTTGAGGCCGATGCGGTTTCGATCTGCACTCCCAACGGATTGCATGCGCAGCACGGCATCGCGGCTCTGAACCATTCACTGCATGTACTTTGTGAGAAGCCAATGGCCATCCGCTCCGAAGATTGCCGAAATATGATGGATGCCGCCCAAAGGAACAACCGTCTATTGATGGTGGTGAAGCAGAACCGCCATAATCCCCCGGTGCGCTATCTCAAACAGATGCTCGACGAAGGGGTGTTGGGAAAAATTTACAGCATACAGGTCAACTGCTTTTGGAACCGCGATGCGGCTTATTACCGCGATAGCTGGAAAGGAACACTTGGGTTGGATGGCGGCGTACTGTTCACTCAGTTCAGCCATTTCATCGACATCATGTGCTGGATGTTCGGCGATGTTCGAAAAATCTGTTCCATATCAGCAAACAGCGGACATCGGGGCATTACTGAATTCGATGACAACGGTACCGCTTCAATTGATTTCGTTAGCGGGGCTATTGGTGGGCTTCATTACTCCATCAATACAACGGAAGTGAATATGGAAGGATCCCTGACCGTCATTGCCGAAAAAGGTACCATAAAAATAGGAGGCAAGTACTTGGACCGCCTTGAATACCACCGCGTGCCCGGCATTCCCGAGCCAGTTCTGCAGGAAGGTAACTGGCCCAACCGGTACGGAAGTTATGAAGGCTCGATGAGCAATCACCCGGCCGTATATGCCGCTTTCATCGAATCGGTTTCCGCCAACAGAAAATCATCCAACAGCTTCGAGGCGCTCAAAGCGGTTGAGATTATTGAACGGATCTACAAGACCGCCTAGGATAAAATTATTCATAGTTGACAACAAGAACCAAAGACAGAAGTCGATTGGATGACAGCAGGCAATGGGATTTTGGCATCCTTTCCCTGAATCGCTGGTTCAACCTCAAGTTACTCTATGTCTGGACCTATCGTGATTTGCTTTTTAACTTGCCCGCCGTGATATTATCTCCTTTTACGACCAGACAGTGTTCGGTCTGGTCTGGTTTTCCAGACAATCACTATTAGCAGCTATATTTTTACTTTTATGTTAATTAGCAATGGTGGCATTTCTACCGGATATCTCCAGGCACCATGTTTCAATTTGGTTATCATTATGATGTTGAATGATTGCTATTCTTTTGTAACCAAGACAGTCAGTGTGTATAGAGACAATGCAATTTTTGATGGTAAGTGGATTTCTCTGAATTGACCATACTTATTTGAACTATACAATTGACATAATATTAATTTGAAATACACTAATCCAAATATGAACGTCCCGTTAGAGAAAGAAGAATGGGATTTGGTGATACAGCCCAATGCTGCACTGCTCAATCTGAATTTGAAGGAAGTATGGCGTTACTGTGACCTGCTTTGGCTATTTG
>CAZZLI010000117.1:0-8762 GCA_964655055.1 uncultured Ferruginibacter sp. | reverse complement strand
CCTTTTCCGTAAACAAAGGCATTGTTCAAGGCCAGCATTCCTGCTTTGTCGGTACGGATAATCCCTTCCGCATGCAAGCGGGTGATGAGTTTTTTTTCGCGACCGGATAGGGTTCCGTCGAGCAGGAAGCCCAGGATGATGACTTTCTCATTCAGGGCTTTGAAATCATCTGAAGCATTCAGAAGCTCCTGCCGGTAACCGTCGGAGATCAGATGTTCTTTTTCAACCGGGATATCGAACCGCTGCATCAGGATTTTGGTCAACACATAATGGTTTTGATGGTAATCGCGCTTGCTGATGGCGATGTATTGCAGCGTATCGTACAACAGGGTTTTCTCTTTTTCCGAAAGCGTACGGAAACCGGCAAGTTCGTTTTCATACTGCTCCAGGTAATTCACGCCCATGATGATGACGCGCGATTCTTTCAAAATTTTCCGGGTGCCCATGGCATTCCAGAAGGCGAAGACCGGAATGCCCGCCATATCCAGCACAATACGGAAGGCATATCGTCCCAGGATTTTTTGCAGGAATAACCGGACCAGGAAATTGCTCAGGGTGGCTTTCAGCGCAATGAACAGGTTCATGAAGAAGATCCGGGTCTTGCTCAGTCCGAGAAAGGGGTTGATGCCCAGGTTCTTCACTTCCTTGTTCTTCCGTTCGCGGCTGATGTTGAGCAGGAAATCCCTCTTACGCTGCTCGCTTTTCGTTGACCGGTCGATGTAGCCGGTGATGACACCGATTTCGTGTGTAGCATAGATGCTGAGCAGGGTAAGCAGGAATACTTCAGCAAAAACCAGGGCCTGGCCGAATATAAAACCCGGTATATTGAAGGGGATGCTCTTGTCGATGATCGGGATCTGTAAGGGCTTGTCGGCAAAGAAATCTGTCCAGATGTACTTGGGAACATAGAGGATCAGGATCATCACGGCACCAATAGCCGCCGATATGGAAATCGCCCGTTGTTCCGTTTTCCGGATAAAGGCCACTTCGGTATCGGTAAGCAGATGGATGTTTTCATCAGCGGTCCGGTTTCTTACCGGGAGCAGTTTGTAAAATAGGCGATACATGGTTGCTATTAAGTAATGTTGACGGGTTTGTCCTCCCCGGAATATAATCAAGTTCACTGCTTACAGGCCCAGCAATTCAACCGCAGTTCCGTTTTGGCGCAGCGCTTCGTTCAGCCGCTCTTCATGCGTATCGGTAATGAATACCTGGCCGGTATAGGAGCCACAGACTTCAAGTAAGAGCCGCCGCATCCGTTCAGAGTCAAGTTTTTCAAACACATCGTCGAGCAGCAAAAACGGTGGTCTGCCAAGTTCCTGCTGCAGCAGGGCCAGTTCCGATAACTTGAGCGCGAAAAGCAGGCTCTTGCGCTGGCCCTGGGAGGCGCGGTTCCTGAAGGGCAGACCGTCAAGCGTGCAAATCAGCTCGTCGCGGTGGATGCCGCTGGTTGTGCGTTGGAGCAGGATATCTTTTTCGCGGGCATTGCGCAGCAGGGTGGGGAAGGGGCTTTCCAGTAATCCCGATGAATAGGCCAGCGCTACCGTTTCCGTGCCCGATGAAATGGCTTCGTATTGTTGTGCCACCCGCTGCGAAAATTCTTCCAGATAATTTTTCCGCCGTTGGTGGATATAGGTGCAGGGTAGGGTCAACTGGCTGTCGAGCACATCGAGCAGGGCAAAGTCTCTGCTGCTTCCCTGTGCCAGTTGCCGTAAGAGGCTGTTGCGCTGCTGCAACAGCCTGTTGTACTGGATCAGGTACTGCAGGTAGGTCTTGTCGGTCTGGCAAAGTGTGGTGTCGATAAAGCGGCGCCGTTGTTCACCCGGGCCGGTAATCAGTTCAATATCATCGGGGGCGATCACTACGGCCGGAAATTTTCCGATATGTTCAGAAAGCTTTGTGTAGGGTGCATAATCCATGCGGAACTCCTTTTTGCCTCCTTCGCGCAGTACCGCAGTCACGCTGCATCCATCGATGGTTCCCGCAATGCGAAATCCCTCGCTGCCCTGCCGGATATGCTGGGCATCGGCGCCGCTGTGGAAATAGCTTTTGGTGAAGCAGAGGTAGTAGATGGCGTCGAGCAGGTTCGTCTTACCGGCACCGTTAGGTCCGTGGATGCCGGTGATCCGCTCGCGGAAGGTGAATCCGGTTTGCGTATAATTCCTGAATCCGGTAAGCTGAAGGTTGCTGATGAATGCCATTGGGGTTAGTATTCCGCACCGGTCGTACTGATCACATCCGCTCGGGCACTGCGATACCCAGCAGCGAGAGGGCGTCTTTCAGCACACGGGCGGTCATGGCGGCGATGCTCAGGCGAAGATTGCGCTTTTCCTCCGAATCTGCCTTCAGTACCTGCAAACCGGCATAAAAGGTATTGAAACTTTTAGCAAGCGTGAAGGCGTAAACGGCCAGAACCGAAGGATTGAGTTCTGCGGCCGCCTGTGCGATGATGGCCGGATATTGTTCGAGTTCGAGCAGGAGTTGTTTTTCGAGGGGTTGCAGGGTGCTTTGTTTATGGAGTGCGGTAGCCGATATTCCCGCCGCTTCGGCTTTGCGGCCTATGCTTCTGATGCGTGCATAGGTGTACTGGATGAAGGGCCCGGTGAATCCGTGGAAATCGATGCTGTCAGCCGGATTGAATACCATGGTTTTTTTGGGATCTACCCGAAGGAGATAGAATTTCATGGCGCCCAGCCCCAGTGTGATGTACAGCTCTTGCAGCTGTTCGTTGCTGAAGCCTTCCACTTTTCCCAGGGATTCGGTATGGTGTCGGGCTGTAGCGGTCATTTCATCGATCAGGTCGTCGGCATCCACCACCGTGCCTTCGCGGCTTTTCATCTTACCGGTGGTGAGTTCCACCATGCCATAGCTGAGGTGGTGTATGTTATCGGCGTTGGGCATGCCCAGTTTGTGGCAGATGAGCCGCAGCACCTGCATGTGGTAGTTCTGTTCGTTGCCGATGACGTAAATGCTTTCGTCCATCCGGTACTGCTCGTACTTTTTTTGAGCCAGGCCGATGTCCTGTGTGATATAGACCGAAGTGCCGTCTTTGCGCTGTACGAGTTTTTCATCGAGTCCGTCGGCGGTGAGGTCGATCCATACGCTGCCATCCTCTTTCCGGTAAAAAACATTTTTCTCCAGCCCCTGCCCGACAATATCTTTTCCCAGCAGGTAGGTATCGCTTTCGTAGTAGGTGATGTCGAAGTCACTGCCGATTTTCCGGTAGGTGGCATCGAAACCGGCATAGACCCAGCCGTTCATGGTACGCCATAGCTGGAGCACGTTTTCATCACCCTGCTCCCAGTCGAGCAGCATCTGCCGGGTGGCCTGCATGATGGGTGCTTTTTTTTCAGCATCTTCCTTTGTAGCTCCGGCTAAAACCATCTCATCCACTTCTTTCTTGTACGCGTCGTTGAACAGCACATAGTATTTGCCCACGAGGTGGTCGCCTTTCATGCCGCTGCTTTCGGGGGTTTCGCCGCCGGCAAAGCGTTGCCAGGCCACCATGCTTTTGCAGATATGGATGCCGCGGTCGTTGACAATGCAGGATTTGATGACTTCGGCGCCGTTGGCCCTGAGGATTCCGGCCACGCTTTTACCCAGGAAATTATTGCGCAGATGACCCAGGTGCAGGGGTTTATTGGTATTGGGAGAGGAGTACTCCACCATGATTTTACGACCGGTGGGCGGGCGGTGACCGTAATCGGGCTTGTTTCCGTTTCCTTCCAGGAAATCCATCAGGCAGGAATCGGTAAGTACCAGGTTCAGAAAGCCTTTGATGATGTTATATCGGCTGAACCATTCCGGATGACTGGCTACCAGATATTCGCCCAGTTGTTTTCCGATCTGATCGGGTGAAAGCCGCAGTTTTTTCACCAGGCCGAAGAGTACGATGGTATAATCGCCCTCGAATTCGGGTTTGGTGGTATTGATCTGGAAGTCGTTTTCCGAAACCGGCTGGGTGTATATTACAGAGAGTGCGTTGAGGGTAAGGGTTCTGAAGGTTCCGGCGAATGTCATGGTGCAAAAATAGGGTAGAAGGGGAAATGGGGCAGATGAACGAAAGCCGGCTTTTTTTCATAATAATCGGGGGCAAGGTTCCATGAAAGGATTTTGACAAACGGATTCTCCTATGCCTTCAGGGAAGGGATATTTCAAATTTTGGCAGTCTATACTGGCACAAATTTCCTTTTTGATTGCAAAAACGTTCAACGTTCAATGGTTCAAAAGTTTAAGGTTATGCATCTTCGATTGCATCCAGGCTCCGGAATTACGAGACCTGCCGTACGGAGTCGATGCCGGGAAGGGGAAACTCCATCCAACATTTATCATTCAACATTTATCACTTTTTTTGATCCCCTCAATTCCACAAAGGGAGACACCATCATCCTGCTCACTCGGTGGCTGAACCGTGTTATGATGAGTTAATCGGATAACCGTATCTATTGATTTTCAATGACTTGTAAAAAATCCGAACTTTTTTTGGCTGCAATAAGTTTTTTATATACATTTGTTTGTTCTTAATCCAATCCCCGATAAGCCCCCATCCAATTTTCCGCTGGACTTTTCAGGTCCAAGTGCCCTGCCGTATATGACCAGCAGTCTGTTGTTCAAGTCATCGGCTCCATATCTCTGAAAATCCGAGCCCGTGCATGCTTGCATTTGCACATGTCCAATACAAATCCTTCATGAAGAACAGGTAGGACCGTAACCCCTTATTGTTGACTCATGATTAAGATTTCAATGGACACACGGCAATCGGTACATGCCAACTCATTTACCGGCGCTCTGGAAAAGCGACTCAATTTCGAAAGAATTGAGGCCAGGATAACCGCACTGATCTTCAGGTGCCTCCTCGTTTTCTTATCCCTAAATCTTTGTATAAAATCGGCCGCCCAAAACTGCACTACCGCTATCAGCAGTTCACTTCCGATCACTACAGTGGCTACCGTTACCACATTTGCGGGCAGCGGTGCAGCAGGCAGCGCTAACGGTACCGGTACAGCAGCCTCGTTCAATACCGCTACCGGGGTTGCCCGGGATGCTGCAGGCAATATCTATGTTGCCGATTTGTACAATCATCTGATTCGGAAAATAACCCCCGCAGGTGTTGTAAGCACGTTTGCGGGCAGTGGCGCTGCAGGCAATGTCAATGGCACAGGTACAGCGGCCTCGTTCAATAGCCCCATAGGGGTCACTACCGATAATTCGGGCAACGTATTTGTAGCCGATCTCGGCAATAACATCATTCGCATGATTACCCCCGCAGGGGTAGTGAGTACCTTGGCAGGAAGTGGTATTGATGGGAATACGGATGGCACCGGTGCCGCCGCTTCGTTCCGGGATCCTTTTGGTTTGGCAACCGACGGGGCAGGCAATGTGTATGTGGCCGACAGGGGTAACAATCTCATCCGTAAGATAACGCCTGCGGGTGTGGTGACCACCTTCGCCGGTAGCGGTGTTTCAGGCAATGCCAACGGCACCGGCACCGCTGCCTCCTTCAATAATCCCACTGGTATCGACATCGACCCATCGGGCAATATGTACGTAGCCGATTTTGGCAATAACCTTATTCGTAAAATAACGTCGGCAGGAGTGGTAACCACTATGGCCGGCAGCGGCAGTACGGGATTTGCCAATGGAACAGGCACAGCAGCTTCATTCAACGGGCCCTTCGGTGTGGCCACCGGTCCGGCAGGGTTGGTATTTATAGCAGACAGGGGCAATAACGTGATACGGAGAATTACAGCCTCCGGAGTGGTAACTACATTGGCCGGCAGCGGTGTCAGCGGCAACGCGAACGGCACCGGCACATCGGCCTCCTTCAATTTTCCGGTTGCCCTTACCACGGATGCCACAGGCAATATTTTTGTGGCCGACCAGAACAACTATCTTATCCGCAGGATAGTTACCAATGAAACGGTAAAGGCTTGCAGCGGAACTCCGGTGGTATTGACTGCCAACGGGGGGGTTAGTTATTCCTGGTCGGGTCCGCAGGTGATTAGCAATGGGGTTTCTTTCAATGCCACGGTAAGCGGAGTTTATACCGTTACGGTCACCGATGCAGTTGGTTGCACGGTTTCCGATAATATCACGGTCGACATCAGCCTGCCAACGGTAAGCCCGGCCTCCGGTAGCCCGAATGTTTGCATCAACACCGCCCTTACCAATATTACCCATACCACTTCGGGATCACAGGGAATTGGAAGCCCAACCGGCTTACCGGCAGGTGTTAGCGCTACCTGGGCAAGCAATACCATTACCATTGCCGGTACACCCACCAGCAACGGGGTCTTCAATTACAGCATCCCGTTAATTGATGGTTGCGGAATCGTACAGGCAACAGGAACCATCACGGTAAGGGCGGCCAATACCGCGGGACCTGCTTCGTCCACGCCAACCTTATGCGTCAACACAGCGCTTACGCCCATCACCCATGCAACAACGGGTGCAACCGGAATCGGAGCTGCAACCGGTTTGCCAACAGGGGTTACCGCTGACTGGGCAGCCAATACGATCACCATCAGCGGAACGCCTTCTGTTTCCGGAACCTTCAATTACAGCATTCCTTTGACAGGCGGTTGCGGATCGGTGAATGCTACCGGTACCATTTTCGTCAATCCGGCCAATATCATCGTGCTTTCTACCGCTTCAGGACCGGATGTGCAATTATTATGCGTCAATACGGCCATCAGCAACATTACCTATAACACAGCGGGAGCAACCGGAGTGGCATTCACCGGGCTACCCGCAGGGGTTACTGGATCCTGGGCCTCTAATCTGGCTACCATCAGCGGAACTCCGACTGTGGCCGGTACCTTCAATTATACGGCTACCCTGACCGGTGGTTGCGGAACCGCCACCGGAACCATTACCGTTGTATCTGTTGCACCGGCTACCGGTTCTTCCCGTGTTTGTGTCAATACGGCTTTGACATCCCTGACACATGCCACTATCAGCGCCACAGGCATTGGAACACCAACAGGCCTGCCGGCTGGTGTTACTGCCACATGGGCAAGCAATACCATTACACTCAGCGGCACGCCTACCGTAGTTGGAGCGTACAATTACAGCATTCCGGTAACCGGTGGCTGCACTGCTACCGGAACCATCGCGGTAGATGCGAATGCCGCCGGCATTACCCTGGGGGATGCTCCTGCCATAGCGGTAGGTGCCACCACGGTAAACTTACCTTTTTCGAATGCTACCGGATTCAGCAACTACAGCATAACCTGGGCCCCAGCCGCTGTAGCAGCAAACTTTGTAAATGTCACCAACGCCCTGATCCCTGCCGGTCCTTCATTGCCCATTGCCGTTCCTGGCAGCGGTCCGGTTTCAGGGGCCATTTATACAGGCACGTTCAGCATTCTATCAGGTTGTACGGCAACCGTTACCAACTATACGTTCAATGTGTACTTCACCGGCAATAACGTGCTGGATATGCTCGGTCTTACCGCTGCAAGACCCTCTGCCGCCGCATATAGTGTGCGACGATTGAGCAACACTTATACCGGCCCCGTCATGCGTATCCGGAGAAGCAGCAATAACGAGCTGCGCGATGTGTATTTTGACGGAACCGGCGTCTTGTCGTCAAACTCACAGGTCAGCGTTGCAGGTGGGGGAGAGGCAACAGCCACCACACTTCAATCATGGATCAATACCTGGACGGCGGGGAATACGGGTACGGTAGCGATCTGGTATGATCAAAGCGGGCAGTGGAGGAATATCTCCGCAGCCATTGCCAACCAGCCTGTTGTCATACAATCGGGCGCGTTACTGGTAAACGGTTCAGGTCGGCCAAGGGTAGGGTTCAACGGCACTTATCTTACTAACGGCAGCTTTGTACCAAATACACAGCCCGTCAGTCTCTCCGCGGTATGGCAATTTGCCTCCTTAAGCAACCCCGGTGCTGAACTTTGCGGATGGGGCCAAAACGCCGGAGCCGGTTCAAGGTTGGGCGTCTGGATAAGTGCTGTGAATGCAACCCAGGCAAACTTCGGTGTGGAAACTGTGGGCACGGCCAGGTTAGGCGGAACAGTGATCAGCGCCAATGCATGGAATTTGACGAACCAGGTTGTTGCAACAAACGACCTTTCTTCTTTGAGCCAGCGTGTGAATGGGGCAAATGAAACTTTGACCGGAGGGGGAACTCTGGCAATTCCTTCATCAGGCAGTGAGTTCGCAGTAGGAACAATTCCTGTGGCACGCGTGCAGGGACTTAACGGAAGCATACAGGAACTGGTCCTATTCCAGTCTGCCATAACATCCCCCGAAAGGGTTACGATGGAGTGTAATCAAAGTACTTTTTACAGCATAGCGCTGCGGACGCCCTCCATCACGCTATCCGGCAATCCGAATCCGATTTCGGTAGGAACCACCTCTGTGAATTTACCTTATTCCAATGCCGATGGAGATCAATACAGCATCACCTGGAGCGCAGCGGCTACTGCGGTAGGATTTGCAGATGTCACCAATGCGGCTTTAACTCCAGGGTCTATAACGATTGCCGTACCCGGCAGCGGACCGGTGGCGGGTTCCTTTTATACGGGTACGTTAAGGGTAAAATTTGCCTGCAGCGCTCTGTCAAGCATTGATTATCCCATTACCGTGTTTTTTATTGGAAATAACAACGTACTGGATAACCTCGGTCTTACCTCGTCGAGTCTTTCGGCTGCAGCTTATGGTTTGCGCAAATTGAGTTCTGCTTATAACGGACCTGCCCTGCGGATCAGAAGAAGCAGCGACGGTGAGCTGCGCGATGT
>CAZZLI010000116.1:0-8827 GCA_964655055.1 uncultured Ferruginibacter sp. | reverse complement strand
ATGTTCTACTTTTTTCATTGTGGTGTTTTAACGAATGTGCCAGAGCGGTTTTGCCGGAGCCAGGCAGTGTAAAAAATACCTATGCGTAACTGATTGTTTTTTTGATGTGTTTACGAAATAGGTAAAATGAATCAACCGGGAGACCTGTGTACGCTAATGTAGAACCTTTTGTTCTAATTTCGTGTTATAAGGATACTATAAGAAAGATTATGCTGCAACTGCCCATTTACCTCGACAACAATGCTACCACGCCCATGGATCCGCGCGTGCTGGAAGCTATGATGCCCTATTTCACCACGCACTTTGGAAATGCGGCCAGCCGCAACCATCCCTTTGGATGGGCTGCCGAAGAGGCGGTGGACTATGCCCGGGAGCAGGTCGCCGGTCTGATCGGTGCCGATCCCAAGGAAATCATTTTCACATCCGGGGCCACGGAAGCAGATAATCTGGCCCTGAAAGGTGTTTTCGAAATGTATGCCTCCAAGGGCAACCACATCATCACCGCGGTCACCGAGCACAAAGCCGTACTTGACAGTTGCAAGCATATTGAGAAAATGGGCGGGGAAGTGACCTTCCTTCCTGTTCAGCCCGACGGGCTTATCGACCTTGCCCAACTCGAAGCTGCCATTCGCCCCACCACCATCCTGATCGCTCTCATGTACGCCAACAATGAAATCGGGGTGGTACAGCCGGTGAGGCAGATCAGTGCTATCGCCCGCAAACACGGAGTATTGTTCTTTACCGATGCGGTGCAGGCGGTAGGCAAGATTCCGGTGGATGTGAACGCCGACGGCATCGACCTGATGGCGTTTACCGCCCATAAGATGTATGGTCCCAAAGGGGTGGGCGCCTTATACGTGCGTAGAAAAAATCCCCGGGTGAAAGTGACCGCGCAGATGGACGGCGGCGGTCACGAACGCGGAATGCGCAGCGGTACCCTGAATGTACCCGGTATTGTGGGCTTTGGAAAAGCCTGCGAACTTTGCAAGGCAGAAATGGAAGCCGACACCCGCCGCATCAGCAAGATGCGCGATCATCTGGAGACTGAATTGCTGAAGCTGGAGGAGGCCTATGTCAACGGCAGCCGCGAACACCGGCTTCCGCATGTGTGCAACATCTCCTTCAAATATGTTGAAGGGGAGGGATTGCTGATGGGCTTCAATAAGAATATTGCACTCAGCTCCGGATCGGCCTGTACTTCGGCATCACTGGAGCCCTCATATGTATTGAAGGCTCTGGGACTGGGCGACGATCTGGCGCACAGTTCGCTGCGCTTCGGCCTTGGCCGCTTCACTACCGACGAGCAGATTGAGTATACCGTAAAGGCCATCACCGATACGGTGCTCAAGCTTCGGGAAATGAGTCCGCTCTGGGAAATGTATAAGGAAGGCATCGACCTGAACAGCATCGAGTGGGCACACCATTGATGCATTCCGGCATAAAAACTTTTAATGAATAAATAAATCATAAGACTATGGCATACTCCGAAAAAGTGATCGATCATTATCAGAACCCTAAGAATGTGGGTACGCTCGATAAAAGCAACAAGAATGTGGGCACAGGCCTGGTGGGTGCGCCCGAGTGCGGCGATGTGATGCGCCTGCAGATTCAGGTGGATGATGCCACCGGAGTGATCACCGATGCCAAGTTCAAAACCTTCGGCTGCGGATCGGCCATCGCCTCTTCTTCCCTGGCCACCGAATGGCTGAAAGGCAAGAAGATTGATGAAGCCCTGAAAGTTGACAATATGGATTTTGTGGAAGAGCTGAATCTTCCCCCCGTCAAGATACACTGCTCTGTACTGGCTGAAGACGCCATCAAGGCGGCCATCAACGATTACCGCGTGAAGAACGGCCTTGAGGCCATCAAGTTCGACGAGGGCGTTGTGCATTGATTTTGTCCCTTTCCGAATCCGATTCAATTCCCTGCTGAATGGCAACCAACACCCTGTCTCCCGAACCTGCATCGGCACGCACCGACAACGGCATCTATATCAGCGACAAGGCCTTGCTGAAGGTCAGGTCATTGATGCAGGAAGCCGGAGTGGAAGCCGATTCCTCTTATTTTTTGCGTGTAGGTGTCGTGGGCGGCGGCTGCAGCGGACTCAGCTACAAGATGGATTTCGACAATGAGGTAAAGCCCGGCGATCAGGTTTTTGAAGACAAGGGCATGCGCATTGTTACCGACCTTAAAAGTTTCCTTTACCTCGTCAATACCGAACTGGAGTTCAGCGACGGACTAAACGGTAAAGGTTTCTTCTTCAACAATCCCAATGCCAGCCGCAGCTGCGGTTGCGGGGAGAGTTTCGCGGTTTGATTTCCCCAATCAATTTCATTTTGTTTTACCGATGCTCATCCGGTTTGCGGATCTTCTCTCTTTTCCTGAAAAAGAAAAAGGAACTGCAGTGAGTTCCTTTTTCAAAAATTTATGCTTGTACTTTTTATTGTTGTTTTTCTGTGGCAGCGGGGCTTGTTGCAGATTTCGTGGGCTTTACACCGCCTGTTTTGGTGGCTTTGCCGGTTGGAGCTGTTGATTTCGGATTCTTTGTCACTGGAAGGGTTCCGCTGGAATTATCCGGCTTCGACTGGCTCTTTCCGGTAGCGCTTTTGCTTGCTGCTCCCGAGGCGGATTCGCTTCCGGCTGCAGGTGCAGCCTCACTGCTTGCGCCACCGTTAAGTTTGGCATAGTCATCAGCGGAAAGCACTTCGCCGGTGAAGGTGATTTGCTTGATTTCGTCAATGCCTGCAAACTTTACGGTAAGGTGCTTTTCGAAACGTCCCATGGCTGCGGCGTTGTAGGTCGCATTGATCACACCGGTTTGACCGGGTGCGATAGGCGTTTTGGTATAATCGGAAATCGTGCAACCGCAGGTCGGATTGGCCTGCTCGATCAAAAGCGGGCTGCTGCTGATGTTCTTCACGGTGAAGGCGCCTTTCTGGGGTACGCCCTGTTTGATTTTTCCGAAATCGATGGTTTCCGAAACGAATTGTGCCACATCGGCTGCTTTCTGCGCCATGGCAGCGGTGCTGAAGGCGATGAACGCCAGGGGAAGAAGTAATTTTTTCATGTTCATTTTTTTGATTGATAAAGGTTGTTTATTGAAGAGGATGTTTTCATTCTTTGATTTCGGAAGCCGATTTGTTTTCGGGTGCCGAGTTTACCGGTGTTTTCCAGACCTCACCCTTGATGGTAATCTGTTTGCTTTTGGTACCGTTGTAGGTGATGGTGATGAATTTGGTGAAGGGCCCTTCGCTGGCAGCATTGTAACCCACCGTGATACCGGTTTTCTGACCGGGAGCCTGCGCCTTGTTGCGCTCCCACTCGGGGGTGGTGCATCCGCAACTGGCCTGAACGTTGTCAATCTTGAGCGAATCGGTACCCTTGTTGACCACTTCGAAGATATGGGTGACAGGCCTTCCCTGAGGAATCTTTCCGAAATCGTGGATGGTTTCTGTCATACTGAGCGTTTCATCCGCCTCGGAAACAGGTTGTCCCTGATTTGCCGGGGGAACCGGCGTGGTGCTCAGGATCTGTGCGTGCAGCGGAGCGGCAAGTGCAGCGAGCACGATAATCAGGAGCGTATGCAGCAGGTTTTTACGTTTCATCTTCAGTCGTTTTTTCATCACAAATATAACGGCGGATAAGCGCCTCAAATGCCCCCTTGACAAGGGTTTACATATTTTTTACAATCTTGACCGCTAAATTTTTACTTTTGTTGGATGGACGCCCTCACCACCAACGACGCCACTTCCGAAGAGCAATTGAGCTTCGAACGGTTCAGGAAAGAAGTGCTGAACGATTACCGCATCGCCGTTATCAGCCGCGAAGCCAGCCTGCTCGGCCGAAAGGAAGTTCTCACGGGAAAAGCCAAGTTCGGCATCTTCGGCGACGGCAAGGAAGTGGCCCAGGTGGCGCTGGCAAAATTCTTCCGCCCCGGCGATATCCGTTCGGGGTATTACCGCGACCAGACCTTCATGTTCGCCACCGGCATGTGCACGGTGGAGCAATATTTTTCACAGCTATTTGCCGATCCCGATATCAGCAACGATACCATGAGCGCCGGCAGGCAGATGAACGCCCATTTTTCCACGCCTCTTGTGGATGAGGAAGGCAACTGGCTGCCTCTGGCCAAACGCAAAAATTCAAGCAGCGATATTTCGCCCACAGCCGGACAGATGCCCCGGGCACTGGGTCTGGCCCTGGCTTCCAAGCTCTACCGGCATGTTCCTTTTGCCGGTGCCCAGGACCATTATACCAACAATGGCAACGAAATCTGTTTCTGCACCATCGGCGACGCCTCCACATCCGAAGGGCATTTCTGGGAAGTGATGAACGCGGCCGGCGTGCATCAGGTGCCCCTGGCTGTATTTGTGTGGGACGATGGCTACGGTATTTCGGTGCCCAAGAAATTCCAGACCACCAAGGCCTCCATCTCCACAGCCCTCAGCGGTCTCAAATACGACGCATCAAGCAACGGTGTCGATATTTACAAGCTCAAGGGCTGGGATTATGCCACCCTTTGCGAAGTGTTCGAGCCTGCCCTGCAACGGATGCGCGAAACCCATATTCCTGCGCTGTTCCATATCGAGGAAGTCACCCAGCCCCAGGGCCATTCCACTTCGGGTAGCCATGAACGTTATAAGCAGCCCGAGCGGCTCGAGTGGGAGAAGGAGTGGGACTGCCTGCGCCAGATGCGCAAATGGCTGCTGGCCAATTCGCTGGCCGATACTGCGGAGCTCGACACCCTGGAAGCTGAAGCAAGGCAGTATGTGAAAACCTGCAAGCAGAATGCCTGGGACAAATTCATTGCGCCCATCCGGCAGATGAGTGAAAAAGCGGCGGCCCTGTTGAATACGGCTGCTGAAAAAAATACCCATGCCGGTTCCGCAGCCAGGCTGGTGGCCTTGCACCGCGAGGTGCAGCAGACTCCGCAGCCTCTTCGTCGTGATGTATTGCAATGGCTGGCAACCGCGTTGCCCCATACTGAAGGGCATGCTGGCGGCGCGGAAATAGCGGCCTACTATCAGGATCTGCTCAACGAACATCAGGATCTTTACGGACGCTATTTATACAATGAAGGTCCGAAATCGGCACTGAATGTGGTTCCAGAACCCGCCCGCTATACCGAAGATTCTCCGGTGCTGAACGGCTATGAAGTGCTGAACCGCTACTTCGATGAACTTTTTTCCGGCAACGACCGTGTGGTGGCTTTCGGGGAAGATGTGGGCCATATCGGCGATGTGAACCAGGGCTTCACCGGACTTCAGGAAAAATACGGCGCACACCGCATCTACGATACCGGCATCCGCGAAGCCTCCATCATGGGGCAGGGCATCGGTCTTGCGATGCGGGGTTACCGGCCCATTGCCGAAATACAATACCTCGACTACCTGCTCTACGGGCTTCAGCCGCTCAGCGATGATGTGGCTACCAACCACTACCGAAGTTTCGGTACGCAAAGTTGTCCGCTTATTGTCCGCACCCGCGGCCATCGGCTCGAAGGCATTTGGCATAGCGGCTCGCCGATGGGCATGATCATCAACGCCCTGCGCGGAATCTATGTTTGTGTGCCCCGCAACATGGTGCAGGCTGTCGGTATGTACAATACTCTGCTGGCCTCCAACGACCCCGGTCTTATTATCGAATGCCTGAACGGATACCGGCTTAAGGAGAAATTACCGGCCAACCTTACTGAATTCCGTCTGCCGCTGGGTGTACCCGAAGTGGTGCGGGAAGGATCCGATATCACTGTGGTCACTTACGGATCGACACTGCGCATCGTGCTCGAAGCTGCCGAAATCCTGGAGAAGACAGGGATACATTGTGAAGTGGTGGATGTGCAGACCCTCCTGCCCTTCGATACGGGTCACCGCATTGTGGAGTCGCTCAAAAAAACAAACCGCATCATCTTCATCGATGAGGATGTGCCCGGAGGCGCCACCGCCTATATGTTCAATCATGTGATGGAGCAGCAGGGCGGTTACCGCTGGCTTGATGTGTCGCCTCGCACGCTAAGCGCCAGGGCGCATCGCCCGGCCTATTCAAGCGATGGTGATTATTTCAGCAAGCCCAACCGGGAAGATGTGGTGCGCGCAATCAGTGGAATGATGCAGGAATAGCGATCGGGCGAATTAACAATCATTAACAAAATAATCCGGGCGTCGCCCCTAATTTCATTCTCATAAAGTTAATTTTCCGTTTTCATCGATAAGTTTACCCATGAAAAAACTTCTTCTTCTTGTTTTATTTGTTACCTCTGTTTTGGCGCTGTCTGCACAGATCAACAATCCTGTTCAGTGGGAATTCAGTTCCAAAAAGCTGGGCGACAAACGCTATGAAATCAGGCTTACCGCAACAATCGGCAGCAAGTGGCATCTCTACGCGCAGAATGCCGGCGAAGGCCCCGAACCTACCACCCTGCAATTCAGCCCCAATCCGCTGGTGGTGCTCGACGGCAAGGCTGCCGAATCGGGCAAACTGGAGCAATCGCTCGATCCGAACTTCAACTCCGTATTGCGGTATTACAGCGATAAGGTGAGTTTTGTGCAGAAAGTCAAACTCAAGTCCTCCGCGGCTACTGTTGTCAAGGGAACGGTCCGTTATATGGTGTGCAACGACCGTCAGTGCCTGCCTCCCCGCGATGTGCCCTTCAGTGTGAAGGTCGGCGGAAAGTAAGCGTTTAGTTCTCCCGCTATCCACCACGCAGCGTTTTTTCCGTTTATCTTTACCGGTATTTAATGCGCCATCTTATGCTGATGCTTCGCCGGATTTTATTGCTGTTCCTCGTCTTGCCTTTTTCCGGAATCATGGCCGCTCCTGCAGAAGATTCATTGAAAATCCGCTGGAACATCCGGGCCGAAAAAACTGCAGATCATGAATACCTGCTTACCTGTGTCGGAACCCTGCCTGCAGGCTGGCATCTCTATGCAAGCCCGAATACCGCTGCGGAAATTGAAGGGCTCACCCTGGGCTTCCGCGATTCGGCCAGACTTCGAGAACCCCTGCAGATCAACAGTACAGGCATCAGCATCAGTGACCCCGTTTTCGATCAACGGAAAATGGACGTGGTGAAAGACAGTGTGCTTGCCCGGGCCCGGGTAGTGCTGCTCGATACGGCAAGAAACGCGCTGCGCATTACCCTCAACTATTTTATAGCGAACAACGAGGAGCTGCTGCCCGAAGAATACAGGACAACGGTGGAACTCAAGGCTGGTGCCCCGGTAAAGCCTGCGGGCAGGATGCTGATCGGTAGCATCAATCTCAAACAACCTGTAAACGATTGCGGAGCGGAAGCCACGCTGCCTTCATCGGCGGGCCGGGGATTACTCGCACTTTTTCTGCTGGGCTTTGCCGGCGGTCTGGTAGCGCTCATCACCCCCTGTGTGTTTCCCATGATTCCGCTTACGGTATCCTTTTTCACCCGGAAATCCATCACCCGGAAAAAGGGAATCGCCAATGCCCTCTGGTACGGCTTCTTCATTCTGGCGATTTATGTGTTGCTCAGCATGCCGTTTCATTTTCTGGACCGGCTGAATCCTGAAATCCTGAACAACATCTCCACCAATGTCTATCTGAATGTGGCCTTCTGCCTGATCTTCATCTTTTTCGCCTTCTCGTTTTTCGGGTTTTATGAGATCAATCTTCCCGGAAGCGTGTCCAGCGCCGCCGACAGCAAGTCGGGTACTGGAAATCTTGCAGGCATTTTTTTCATGGCGCTGACACTTGCCCTGGTTTCTTTTTCCTGTACCGGTCCTATACTGGGTTCGCTGCTGGCCGGTTCGCTGACCACCGACGGCGGAGCCATGCAGCTCACCGCAGGTATGGCCGGTTTCGGACTGGCACTGGCCTTGCCGTTCGCCTTGTTCGCCCTTTTTCCCAACTGGCTCAAGTCGCTCCCCAAATCGGGTGGCTGGCTCAATACCGTGAAAGTAGTGTTGGGTTTTGCGGAGCTGGCCATGGCCTTCAAGTTTTTGTCGAATGCCGATCTGGTGCGTCACTGGGGATTGCTGAAGCGCGAAATCTTTATCGGCATTTGGGTGGTGCTTGGCGCTTTGACCACCCTCTATCTGCTGGGACTGATCCGCTTTCCGCACGATGACAAACCCGCGGCAAAACCCGGATGGGTTCGGCGTTTTTTCGCGTTAAGCTTTGCGGCCTTCACGCTTTACCTGATTCCCGGACTTACCAATACCCGCTATGCCAATCTCCGGCTGATCAGCGGTTTCCCGCCGCCTTTGTATTACAGCATCTATTCGGGTAAAAGTACCTGTCTGCTGAATCTGAACTGCGCCCCCGGTTATGAAGAGGGGCTGGCCATGGCCCGTGCTACGGGCAAACCCATGTTGCTCGATTTCACCGGCTATGCTTGTGTGAACTGTCGTCGTATGGAAGAGAATGTATGGACCCGCCCCGAAGTGCTTTCGCTGATGCAGGAGGAGTTCATCGTTGTTTCGCTGTATGTAGACGATAAGAAGGCCTTGCCCGCATCGGAGCAGCAAACCTATACGACTGCAGAAGGTATCCAGAAGGATCTGGTGACAGTGGGCGACAAGTGGGCCACATTCGAAACCGAGAATTTCGAAAACAACGCCCAGCCCTTGTACGCGTTGATCAGCCCCGACGAAAAATTATTGAACCACCCTGTTGGTTACACGCCCGATGCGGCTGTATACCGGGCCTGGCTGCAGTGTGGGCTGGATGCGATGGGGAAGAAGTGATCAGCTTTTTGATTCCACCTTTTTGAATGAGGGGTAATGTTTCTTATACGAAAGTGACGTTATTTTTATCCCAAAAATTTCCCCGTATAATGCCGATGTGATAGCTGTTT
>CAZZLI010000115.1:5328-8852 GCA_964655055.1 uncultured Ferruginibacter sp. | reverse complement strand
TGATAGCTGTTTGGGCCAATGAAATTGGTCTATTACAGATATCCAATCGGTATTACCTGTCAAACTCGTTGGTATAACCCATCGACGCTACATTCTTCACGCTTTCCATCACAATATCGTCCTGGTATTCCTTGTAGGCCTCCAGTTTTCCGGCAATGGAAGGATCGTGCAGCGCAAGAATCTGTGCGGCCAGCACGCCGGCGTTCTTGGCACCGTTCAGCGCAACGGTAGCTACAGGTACGCCATAAGGCATTTGCAGGATCGACAGCACACTGTCCCAGCCGTCGATGGAGTTGGCCGATTTTACCGGAACACCGATTACCGGAAGAATGGTTTGCGCAGCCACCATGCCGGGTAAATGGGCGGCACCACCGGCTCCGGCTATGATTACTTTCAGCCCGCGCTTGATGGCATTGCGCGCATAGTCACGAAGGCGCTCGGGTGTGCGGTGTGCCGATACGATGGTGAGTTCTGGCTCCACTTCAAACTGCCTTAACATTTCGGCAGCTCCTTTCATGATGTCGAGATCGTTTTCACTGCCCATGATGATGCCTACCAGCGTGGGTTGCTTGGGCAGCTCGGGTTGCCGTGGCGCTTTTTTGGGCGTTATTTTTTTTGAAGAGGCTTTCTTGGACGGGGCTTTGCTTTTCTTTTTCATAACTGAATACTGGAGGTTTTTTTTCGGGTTGAATTGTTTCAAGAAGGAATCATTATGTTCCTTTCATGCAAGGTTAAAAAAATATCCGCAATCGCCTGTATTTATTAATTGTCTGCCCGCTCATTCGGCCTGCCCGCAAAGCAACTGCATTTCGGCCTCGGCCTGCTTGCATTGGAACTGGGCCGCAATCAACCGGTTTTGGGCCTCAGAATAACTTACCTGTCCTTGCCGGAGTTCCAGCGAAGTGATGGACATTTTCCGGAACCGCTCCAGGTTGATCTGGTTGTTTTCGCGGATCAGGGCCAGGTTTTTTTCGGTGACTTTTACCACATCAAGGCCGTTGCTGTAATTGTGGTAGGCGTTGGCAAGCGATGCCTGCAACTGGTTCCGAAGGTTCCGGATGGCGGCATCCTGGTTGCGGATGTTGATATCGGCCACCTGCAGTTGTTGTTTCACCACACCGCCGTTGAAAATGGGTATGGCCAGTCCCACACCCGCGGTTGGCCCATTGGTCTGGTTGAGCAGGGTGAATCCGCCCTCGCTCTTGTTGCGGATATAGTTGTATCCTCCGTTCAGTGTCACCGAAGGCAGCCGCTGGGCATTGATTTCCTTTTTGCTTTGCAGCAGCACTTCGCGGTTGCTGTTGGCCAGCAGCAGGTCGGGGTTTCCGGTCTCGATCTGTTGCTGCATGTCGGCAAGGTCGGGAGGGGAGAAGGTGAATGCGGTATCGGCGATTTCGAATTCGGTTTCAGCTGCCCGGTTCAGGAGGTTGTTCAGGTTGGTTTTCCAATTGCGCATTTCGTTGCGTGCGGTGAGCAACAAGATCCGCTGTTCGTTGAGGTCCACCTCAGCCTGCAGCAGGTCGCTCTTGGCCGCGCTGCCCACACGGAATTTGGCTTTGGCGATTTTCACCCGTTCGGTATTGAAGGCGATGACTTCGCCGATGGCCGCCTGCTGCTGCCGGAGCCGGATGAGCTGGTAATAGGCTATTCGTGTATTGAATACTGTTGTATTGAGTTGGCGGGTGAACGCTGTCTGCCCCATCTTTTCAAGTTCTTCCAATCTTTTTTTGGTGGCGAACATCCGCATGCCGTCGAAAACACGCCAGCTTACGAGCAGGCCGCTGTTGAAATTGTTGACGGCTGCTCCGTTGCGTTTGATTTGGGTGCCGTTGACCAGGTTCTGCTGTATGTTGTTGCTGGCCAGGTTGTTGTTGACGCTGGCACTCACAACCGGCAGCGCGCCTGCATTGCCCCAGCTGTTGTTGATGTTGGCAATGGCCGTTTCATTTTTAGCAATCACCACATCCAGATTGTTTTCGATGGCGATTCGAATAGCCTCGTTCAGGCTGAGCGAAGATGTCTGTCCCGATGCGTAGAACGGAAGCAGCAGGCAGAACAGGCTAAATCTCCTCATGCTTTTTCTTTTTGGATGAGATCAGGGCATACATGGCGGGAATCACAAACAGCGTGAGCAACAGCGAGAACAGGATGCCACCTACAATCACAATGCCCAGCGGAATGCGGCTGGTGGATGCTTCGCCCAGCGAGAGCGCCAGCGGAAGTGCACCCAGGCTCATGGCCAGGCTGGTCATGAGAATCGGACGGAGCCTTGCCGCTGCGGCATCCGTAGCCGCCTTCACCTTGTTGCTGCCCGCCAGTTGAAGCCGGTTCGCGAAATCCACAATCAGAATACCATTCTTGGTAACCAGACCAATCAGCATGATCATGCCGATTTGCGAAAAGATGTTAAGGGTTTGGCCGAATAATGAAAGCGAGAGTACGGCCCCGGCCAGTGCCAGCGGAACGGTGAGCATGATGACCAGCGGATCGATGAAACTTTCAAACTGCGCCGCCAGAACCAGATAAATCAGCAGTAGGGCGAGAATAAAGGCGAACGCCGTATTGCTGCTGCTTTCGGCATAATCACGCGAGGTACCGCTGAGGGCGGTCGAAAAATCGGGGTCCAGCACTTTGGCGGCAATTTGTTTCATGGCTTCAATACCGTCGCCTACGGTTTTACCTGGCGCAAGGCCCGCCGAAATCGTGGCCGACTTGTATCGGTTGAAATGGAACAGCGTAGGCGGGGTGGTGCTTTCATTCACCGTCACCAGGTTGTCGAGTGAAACGGGCCGGCCTGCCGCATTGCGCAGATAGATTTTACGGAGATCATCGGGATTGTCCCTGTTCTCGCGTTGCACCTGCCCGATGATCTGGTATTGCTTGCCGTCCCGTTCGAAATAGCCCAGCCGCCGGTTGCTGAATGCCAGCTGCAGCGCTTCTGAAATCTGCCCGATGCGGATGCCCGACATCTCCGCCTTCAGCCTGTCGATTTCGATACCGAGTTCGGGCTTGTTGAATTTCAGGTCCACATCCACACCCTGGAACACCGGATTTTTATTGGCTTCCTCCAGAAAGGCCGGAATTGTTTTTTTGATTTTTTCCAGATCCACATGCTGCAGCACAAACTGCACCGGCAGGCCGCCCCTTCGGTTCACACTGATGGTTTGCTCCTGAAGGGTGAAGGCCTTTCCTTCGGGAAAGCGGGGCAGGTTGCGGTTGACCATGTTTACAATATCCTGCTGGCTTCTTTTCCGTTCGGAAGGGTCGCAGAGCAGGGTACGAATGAATCCCGTGTTCACATTGCCCGAACCGAGGAAGGTAGGGGCTGTGATGCTGATGAGCACATTCTTTTCGGGTACCGAATCCTGTATGAAATTCGTCAGCCGCTCCACATAGCCGTCCATGTAATCGTAAGAAGTGCCTTCCGGTGCGATCACCGACAACCGGAACTGGCTGCGGTCTTCCAGCGGAGCCAGTTCCGACTGAAGATCACCACCTACGAAATAGATGAGGGCGAAGCAGCC
>CAZZLI010000115.1:0-5228 GCA_964655055.1 uncultured Ferruginibacter sp. | reverse complement strand
CTTCCCACAAAGCCCTGCAGGAAAATGATGGGCAGAAACACGACGGCCAGCGTGATGGAGGTGGCAATGACGGCAAAATAGATTTCGCGTGAACCTTCGCGGGCCGCCTGCCACTTGTTCATACCTGCCTCCATTTTCTTGAAAATGTTTTCCGTGACCACGATGCCGTCATCAACAACAAGTCCTGTGGCCAGTACGATGGCAAGCAGCGAAAGCACATTGATGGTGAAGCCGAACAGGTACATGATGAAAAAGGCGCCGATCAGGGAAACCGGAATGTCGATCAGCGGACGGATGGCGATGATCCAGTCGCGGAAGAAAAGGTAGATGATGAGTACCACCAGCAGGAAGGCCAGCATCAGGGTTTCCTTCACTTCGGCGATGGACTTCTTGATGTAGCGGGTCTGGTCGAGTGCGATGTTGAGCGTGATATCGCCCGGTACGATTTTTTTGATGGTCTCGTATCTTTTGTAAAACTCATCGGATATCGCCACATAGTTGCTTCCGGGCTGGGGGATGATGGCCAGGGCGATCATCGGCACGCCGCTTTCCTTGAGCACGGTCTCCTCGTTTTCTGGGCCCAGCACCGCTTCGGCCACATCACGCAAGCGGATGGTGGTGCCATTACCCTGCTTGACGATCACATTGCCGAATTCCTCTTCGGTATTGATTTTTCCGAAGGTTCGCACAGAAAGTTCGGTGGCGTTGCCTGCGATTTTTCCCGAAGGGAGTTCCACATTCTGCTGCAGCAAAGCGTTTTGCAGATCCGCTGCCGTGATGTTGTAGGCGCTGAGTTTGGCCGGATCGAACCAGATGCGCATGGCATATTTCTTCTCGCCCCAGATATTGATGGTGCTTACACCGGGAATGGTTTGCAACCTTTCGAGCAGGTTGTTGTTGGCGTATTCCGTCACCTCCAGCTGGTTGCGGGTATCGCTTTGCACCGTCATCGAGAGGATGGGTTCCGAACTGGCATCGGCCTTGGTGACCACAGGAGGTCCGTCGATATCGGCAGGCAGGGTGCGCAGGGTTTGTGCCACCTTGTCGCGCACATCGTTGGCGGCAGACTCCAGGTCGCTGCCCAGTTCGAATTCCACATTGATATTGCTGATGCCCTGGCTGCTGCCGCTGGTGATGTTCTTCACACCGGCAATGCCGTTGATGGATTTCTCCAGCGGTTCGGTGATCTGTGATTCGATGATGGCGGCATTGGCACCCGAATAGTTGGTGCGTACGCTGATGTTGGGCGGATCGATGGCGGGGTAGTCGCGCACGCCCAGAAAGGTGAAGCTGATGACACCGAAGAGCACGATGATCAGGCTGGCCACAATGGCGGTTACCGGACGGCGCAGACTTAATTCAGCGATATTCAATCGGATCCCTGTTAATGGATGATGGATTTGATGTTCACTTTCGAACCGGATTTCACCGACAGCAGTCCCGATACCAGGATGGTGTCGCCGTTCTTGACGCCGGAAATGATTTCCACCCGCGAACTGTCGCGCAGGCCCGTAGTCACCACGTCGGGCTCCACAACCCCGTTGCGGATGAAATAGACTTTCTTGTTCCGGGCCTGTGGCACGATTGCCTGCGAGGGAATCATAAGTGCCGTTTCATTCTTGCCCCGTGATACCAGCACGCGCGCGAAGGCACCGCTCTGAAGGTTGCTTCCGTTGCGGTTCACCAGGGCTTTCACCCGCATGGAACGAGTGTCGGTACTTACATGCTGCTCGGTGGCGGTAACGGTAGCGCCCTGCATATTCGGATTTTCGGAAGTGGAAAAGCGAACCAGGCTTCCGGGTGCTACGGCACTTGCATATTTGTCGGGCACATTGAATTCGAGTTTGAGTTGTGCCATGTCGCGGATGGTGGTGATGAGGGTGCTGCTGTTGACCAGGGCACCGGGACTGATTTGCCGCAAGCCGACTTTACCGGAATAGGGCGCCCGGATGGATGTTTTATCGATATTGATCTTCAGCAGGGCTATATCGGCTTCCAGGTTTCTCATGGTCAGCAGGCTGAGGTCATAATCCTGCTGGCTGATGCCGTTGATGTCGAGCAGTTGTTGCTGCCTTTGCTCCGTTTTTCGGGCAAGTTCCAGCTGCACTTGCAATTTTCTAAGTTGGGCCTGCAGGTCGGCGTCGAACAATTTTACCAGCAGCGCCCCTTTGGCTACGGCAGCGCCCTCGCGGAAATGTATGCCCGTCACCCGCCCCGTTACTTCGGGATAGATGGTGGTTTCCTCATTGGGGGCCAGGGTTCCCGGCACTTCAATCTCCTGCTCCAGCACCGAAGGTTTTACGAGATAAACATCAACCGCCGAAGGGCCGGAGGATCCTTTTGCCAGGCCGTCTTTTTTTTCTTTTGCCGGTCCCTTGCAGGAAAAAACCACAAGAAGTATGGGGAAGAAAATCAGCGGGATAAAGCGATATCTGTTGGGCACCCGTGAATTTTTTTTAAGCGTGAAACTTTTCGGCGGCAACTGGATCACCGGCCGGTCAAACAAAGGTAGTAAACCCATTCAGATTGCGGGAGGGCTATTGGGCCGTAAAAAGCATGGCTCAGTCTTCCGAAGTTGATCCGGTAACCCGCAGACCATGCCTGATTTTATTGATCTGATGAAGAAGTTCCTGCTTTTCGTTGCTGAGTACCGTGGCATGGCCCATTTTTCTTCCGGGTCGTGTTTCCTTCTTTCCGTAAAGATGAAAGAACGCGTTACCCACCTTGAGCAGTTCTTCCAGGCCTTCATATCGGGCCTTGCCTTTTTCGCCCGGCGCGCCGATGATATTGATGGTGGCCGAGGGCATACGGATTTCGGTATTGCCCAGCGGATAGCCGAGCAGGATGCGCCAGAGCATATCGAACTGCGAACAGTAATTTCCTTCAATGGTATGATGGCCGCTGTTGTGCACCCGGGGTGCGGTTTCGTTGACCCATACCGCGCCGCTGCGGTCGATAAACAGTTCCACGGCGAAGATGCCCGGGCTTTGCAGGGCTTTTACCACGGCCAGGGCAACCGCTTCAAGGGTCCACAAGGTTTTCTTGTCGAGTTCGGCGGGGCATAGCTGGTAGTCGAGCTGGTTCAGGCCGGGGTCGAATACCATATCCACCGGCGGATAGACTGCGGTATTGCCGTTGCGGTCGGCGGCAACCATCAGGGCGATTTCCCGATGGATCTCCACTTTTTTTTCGAGTATGGAGGGCTGGTCGAAGCCCAACGAAAGTTCTTCTTTCGAGTTCAGGAGTTGAACACCACGACCATCATAGCCGCCGCTACCGAGTTTATGTACGGCGGGCAGGAATTCGGTATGAAGGCCCAATGCTTCCCGGTTTTCCGTTACCCGGAAATCGGGCGAGGGAATCTGGTGCATGCGGTAAAATTCCTTTTGATGGATCTTGTTGCCCAGGGTGCGCAGGGTTGCCGGTGAGGGAATCACTTCTACGCCTTCCTGCTCAAGCCGGATCAGCGCATCGGTATTCACCTGCTCCACTTCAATGGTGAGTAAATGCAGTTGTTTGCCGAATGCATAGACATCGTTGAAGTTGCGGATATCGCCCCGGGTGAATCGATGGCAAAGATGCGCGGCAGGGCATTCAGGGTCGTTTTCAAGCACATGGGTTTCTACGGGATAATTGGCCGCCGCTTGCAGCAGCATCCTGCCGAGTTGGCCTCCACCGAGAATGCCGATTTTTTTCATGTTGCGCTCTGATGATTACTGTTTTGTGCAGAACAATCTTTCCTCAAATATATACCCGCCCCTGCAGTCGGTTGCGGCTGAGTTATGCACCATGTTGATAAGCAGGGTTTAACGGATCTCGGGCCCCGGAGTTCGTCAATGCTCCGAAAACTTTTTTAATTTCGTTGTTCCCGCCTAATGTTATCCGGGACAAAATCAAACGGATATGAACACATCAACCTTAAAGGCCGCACCTGCTGCAGCAACCGACACCGATTTCCTGCCCTTGCAGGGAACCGATTATGTGGAATTTTATGTGGGCAATGCCAAGCAGGCCGCACATTTCTATAAGACGGCTTTTGGCTTCCAGTCGCTGGCCTATGCGGGACCCGAAACCGGGGTGAAAGACAAGGTGAGTTATGTGATTGCGCAGAACAAAGTGGTGTTTGTGCTGACTACACCATTGCGTGCGGGCAATGCCATCGCCGATCATATTTATAAGCATGGCGACGGGGTGCGGGTGCTAGCTCTTCGGGTAGATGATGCGCGCAAGGCCTGGAGGGAAACCACTTCCCGGGGTGGAAAGAGTTGCCTCGAGCCTGCCGTACTGAAGGATGCTGAGGGCGAAGTGGTGATGAGCGGCATCCATACCTACGGCGATACCCTGCATTATTTTATTGAGCGGAAAAACTATACCGGTTGCTTTATGCCCGGCTTCCGTCCCTGGAATCCTGCTTACAAGCCGGAGCCTGCCGGACTGCTGCATGTGGATCATTGTGTGGGCAATGTGGGCTGGAACCAGATGAATCCCCGTGTGAAATTTTATGAGGAGGTGATGGGCTTCCGCAACATCCTCAGTTTTGATGACAAGGATATTTCCACCGAATACTCGGCCCTGATGAGCAAGGTGATGAGCAACGGCAACGGGTTCGTGAAGTTTCCCATCAACGAACCCGCCGAAGGCAAGAAGAAAAGCCAGGTTGAAGAGTATCTCGATTTCTACGACGGCGAAGGTGTGCAGCATATTGCCATCGCCACCGGTGATATCGTGAAAACCGTCACCGCACTGGTAAGCCGCGGTGTGGAATTTCTCCAGGTGCCCAAGTCCTATTATGACGATCTGTTGAGCCGGGTCGGAAAAATCGATGAGGATCTGGGGCCGCTGCGTGAACTGGGTATATTGGTCGACCGCGACGACGAGGGCTATCTGTTGCAGATATTCAGCAAGCCGCTGGAAGACCGGCCCACACTTTTCTTTGAAATCATCCAGCGCAAGGGCGCCAAAAGTTTCGGTAAGGGCAACTTCAAAGCCCTGTTCGAAGCGCTGGAGCGGGAGCAGGATGCGCGTGGGAATTTGTAGTCGGTTTTTGACCCCTGCTATACATGCCTATTCGTGTGGTTTACAAAGCATCAATGCTATTTGAATAGCATTGGCAAGGGTTTATCTGAAGAATAATTTTTAACACAACCTGTATTCTTTTGCCTTTGTACCTCAGGCGGAAAATTGATATTTTTGACCTTCAATCATGAAACCGATCCTTCACGGAGTTT
>CAZZLI010000114.1:0-8868 GCA_964655055.1 uncultured Ferruginibacter sp. | reverse complement strand
TGGTACTGCCAAACTCATTGCCCGCATTCCGGATGAAATCGCCGGTGGCATCATGCAGTTCGGTAGGAAACGGACCGCTGCCTACCCGGGTGCAATAGGCTTTGGATACGCCATACACCTCACGGATCTTTTGTGGGGCGATGCCGAGTCCGCTGCAGACCCCTGCGGTAATGGTATTGCTGCTGGTCACAAAGGGGAAGGTGCCGAAATCCACATCAAGCATACTGCCCTGTGCGCCTTCAGCAAGTACCCGGGCTCCGGCCGACATGCGCTCGTTGATGAAATACTCCCCGCTGACAATCTTGAAGCTGCGCAGGAATTCAATGGCCGAAAAAAACTCCTCTTCCCAGGCCGAAATATCTTCATCAAAGCCATAGTTATCAAGAAGTTGCCGGTGTTTATCGCGCAACTTGTTGTAAAGCCCCATGAAACCGGCATCAAGAATATCACCAACACGCAGACCATTCCTTCCGGTTTTGTCCATATACGCCGGGCCGATACCCTTGAGCGTAGAACCGATCTTGTCTTTCCCCTTGGCCGCTTCACTGGCCTTGTCGAGCGCCCGGTGCGTAGGCACAATGAGGTGGGTGCGTTCGCTGATGAACAGGTTTTTCCGGAAATCAACACCATGCGCTGCCACAAGATCGCATTCCCGGCGCAGGGTTACCGCATCGAGCACCACACCGCTGCCGATCAGATTCAACTTGTCGGGATGGAAGATGCCGCTGGGAATCTGGTGCAAGACCACTTTCTGTCCACCGACATACAGGGTGTGACCGGCGTTGGGTCCGCCCTGAAACCGGGCCACCAGATCATAGTGCGGAGAGAGATAATCAACTATTTTCCCTTTGCCTTCATCGCCCCATTGCAGACCAAGTATGACATCAACCATGAGTACCGTTGTTAGGTGGCAAAGATAGATACCCGCAGGTCAATGCGTATGAATGCCGTAAAGGAAAAACCGGAAAACATCAGGCAACCTTGAGCATGCTCAGCTTGCTGGTGTTGAACTTGCGTTCCGCATAATCGAGGTCGACATGGAACTGCTTCAGCTTCTGCGAGGGCAGTTCGAACATGGCATCGGTAAGGATGCTTTCGCAGATGCTGCGCAATCCGCGGGCGCCCAGTTTGAATTCGAGGGCCTTTTGCACCATGAAATCGAAAACGGCTTCGTCAAAGCTCAATTCGATGCCTTCAATCTGGAACAGGCGCACGAACTGCTTGATCAGTGCGTTTTTGGGGCGGGTAAGGATGCTGCGGAGCGTTGCTGCGTCAAGCGGATTGAGGTATGTGACCACAGGAAGACGACCCAACAGCTCAGGAATAAGTCCGAACTGCCTGAGATCCACGGCATTGACAAACTGCAGCAGATTGTTCTGCTGGTATTCCTGCAGGGCCTTGTTGACATTGAAGCCGATGGCCTGCGTATTGACCCTGCGGGCGATGATGCGGTCGATACCGTCGAAAGCGCCGCCGCAGATAAACAGGATGTTGTGGGTATTGACCTTCACCAGTTTCTGCTCGGGATGTTTTCTTCCGCCCTGCGGAGGCACAAGCACTTCGGCCCCTTCAAGCATCTTGAGCAGGCCCTGCTGCACACCTTCGCCGCTCACATCGCGGGTAATCGAAGGGTTATCACTTTTCCGGGCAATCTTGTCAATCTCATCAATGAATACGATACCGCGTTCGGCGGCAGCCACATCATAATTGCAGGCCTGCAACAGGCGGCTGAGCATGCTTTCAACATCCTCACCCACATAGCCGGCCTCGGTGAACACCGTGGCATCCACAATGGCAAACGGCACATTCAGCATGCGGGCGATGGAGCGCGCCAGCAAGGTTTTTCCCGTACCGGTTTCACCCACCATGATGATGTTGCTTTTCTCGATTTCAACATCGTCCACCTTCTGGTTCAGGCGTTTGTAATGGTTATATACGGCAACCGACAGGATTTTCTTGGCATCATCCTGACCGATCACATATTCATCCAGAAACTTCTTGATATCAACCGGCTTTTTGATGTTGAGTTTCCCTGCGCCCTGCGTTTTCGGTCCTTCCGGAAAAACCATCAGTTCCTGTCCGATGATTTCCTGCGCATGCTCCACACAGTTTTCACAGATATGGCCCTCCTGGCCGGCGATAAGGATTTTCACCTCTTCGCGGCTGCGGCCACAGAAAGAACAACGGATGTTTGGGTTTTTTGCCATGATAATTCGTACAGCACGTTTAGAAAGGCCAAAGATACTGATTTGACCCCGTTGCAAAGGTTCAACCGACATCGGTTCAGAGCACGAGGCAATCCGAAACGCTGCACTCCTTCAACCCATTTGCTTAGCAAAGCCCGGAAGAAACCAGCTGACGCAGAAGCAGCTCGCCCATGGAATTGCATTGTTCAAAGGAAGGGTCGCCATGATATTGCCCAAGTGCATTGCGCAATTGGAGCAACTTGTATCGCTCGCTGAGTTCTTCGCCGGAAAGTATCTGCAGCAGATCGTTAAGGCGAGGACGATGCTTTGCCGCCGATTTGCGCATGCTCATCAACATTGTCCGTTCCGCCTGTCTGGTTTCCTCCGGAGAAAGCAGGGCCGAAACCCAGTCCACAAGCAGGCGGTTTTCGGCATAAAAATGGGGGAAGTACAACAGCAAAAAACCTTCATGGCATTGCTGATCGAAGTCAATAGCGCGAAACCCTGAACGGCCTTCGGCCGCTTCGTTATATACGAAATTGTAACTACGCATGTCGCCCAGCAGACGTACGAAGCATGCGGCATTGAACGCGACAAAAGCGCGGGCTGCTTTTCGTTTTTGTTCGATACTGAAATCTCCGGCATCCAGCAGATAGTCGTCGGCAAAGCGGCCCGGGATATGCCGTTCCACCAGGGTATCGGCCTGAAATACAAATGAAAGTGGGGTATCCGAAAGCAGCCGCTCAAGCTCAAGTCCGTAGATGCGTGAAGCATCGGCTTCTTTCACATAAAAAATGTCGCTGAATACTTTCCCGTCAGACAAAGTAATACGGAAAGGCATACTGTTGGCATACTCACAGTAATCAATAGCCGAAACATGGATGGCCTGCCTGTCGAAAGAAACCGAATCGGTCGAAAGAGAACAATATGCGGAAAGCAGATCGCGGTGCAGTGTTGCTTCGGTACGGGTATGATACGTGACGCGTTCCCAGTGGGTATGTTTTCCGGCGGCGTCGCGAATAGAGTCGGTATGGCTGTAATCGAGCAGATGCGCATACCGCAATGCGAATGGGGATGAACAACCCTGGCGCTGCAGGTACCCACCCAGGGAATCGCCCACAGGAATCTTGTCCTTCCGTACGAGGGGACGATCGGACTGACCGCTGTAAACGACATTGTCGCGGGCTGAAAAAAACATGGATGTTGATGCCGGATGCGGCGGGAATGGCTAGATCTTTTCGAGGATACCGTCGACAATGCCGTAGGCCATGGATTCCTTCGCGTCCATCCAGTAATCGCGGTCGAAATCCTTCATGACTTTTTCGAAGGGTTGTCCGCAGTTGTCGGCAAGAATTCTCGCGCCCATCTCCTTGGTTTTGCGGATTTGCTCGGCCATGATTTCCAGATCGGCGCTGGTGCCTCTACCGCCGCCACTGGGCTGATGGATCATCACTTCCCCGCTGGGAAATATGAAACGACGGCCTTTTGCACCTCCACTGAGCAAAAGACTGCCCATGCTGGCGGCCATACCCATGCAGACGGTGCTTACCGGAGAACTGATGAGTTGCATGGTATCATAGACCACCATACCGCTGGTGACAACGCCACCGGGACTGCTGATATAAAACGTGATTTCCTTACCCGGATCGATGGCTTCAAGATAAAGCAGCCTTGCCGTGAGGTCTTTGCAGCTTTTATCATCCACCACACCCCAGAGGAAAATCTTCCGCTGCTCGATGAATTTCTTGTCGAACTGCCAGCCGCTCATCATCTTCTCCATCGGATTGTCGGGCAGATTTTCAGGGGTCTCCTCTTCATTCATCCGGAAGAGGCCTTTGTTGTTGAAGAATTCCATATCGGGTAATAATTTGATCTGTTAAGCCCCTGATATTTCAGGGCGTTTGGATTAATCTTTTTTTCCTTTGCGGGGATTGACGGTCAGCACTTCGTCCACCAGGCCATAAGCCTTGGCTTCGTAGGAAGTCATCCAGAAATCGCGGTTGCAGTCTTCAGCCACTTTTTCAAAGGGCTGTCCGGTATGTCCTGAAATCACGTCATACAATTCCTTCTTCAATTTCTTCACTTCGTTGACGGTGATTTCAATGTCGCTGGCCTGGCCACCCGCTCCTGCGCTGGGCTGGTGCAGCATGATCCGGCTATGCTTGAGGGCGGTACGCTTTCCAGGTGCTCCGGCGCACATGAGTACGGCAGCCATACTGGCGGCGATTCCGGTGCAGATGGTGGCGATATCGGGCGTGATGAATTGCATGGTGTCGTACATGCCCAGTCCGGCGTAAACACTGCCGCCGGGGCTGTTGATATACATCTGCACATCCTTGGTGCGGTCGGTACTTTCCAGAAAGAGCAACTGTGCCGTAATGATGTTGGCCACTTCATCGGTCACAGGATACCCCATGAAGATGATGCGGTCCATCATCAGCCTGCTGTACACGTCCATTACAGCGATGTTCATGGGCCGTTCCTCGATGATGTTGGGGGTGAGGTTGGTGACATTGTGCCGGATATACGCATCGAGCGTGTTGCTGCTGATTCCATGATGCTTCACCGCATAGCGCCCGAATTCTTTTCCGTGATCCATAGTTGGGGATTTATTTCGACAAATATAATGGATTGACTACCCAAATTCTGTGCTATAAAAAAAATGCGACAAAAAGTCGCATGCATGTGATTTGGCCGGCAGGCAAAGAGCATTTGCCGATGGGGAAACATCTCAATGTTCATGATGATGGACCAGCTGGCTGAATGCTTCCACGGTAACCGGTTTCTCTTTGGCATTCACCTGGGTTTCAGCCCACTCGAACAAGCGGGTATTGATCAGCTTGCGATAGGTGGTTTCCACCTGCTTCTCATCCTCCATCATGCGGCTGATATAGCTCTCCAGCCAGGGCATAGCATCCATTCCCTGCATGCCGCGGAAATACCGACCCACTTCGGCGCGCATTTCTTCCTTAACCTCTTCAGCACTTACCGTGATTCCGTTGTCGGAAATCAGCTTATCCGAAATCAGCATCCATCTAAGCTGGTTGCTGAACTTGGGGAATTCGGCTTCCACTTCTTCGGGTGTTTTCGGCGTCTCACCGCCCGATTGCAGCCAGCGCTTAAGAAAAGGCGCGGGAAATTCCATCGGCGTCCCGTCAATCAGATAATGATAGATCTGGTCGTGCAGCTGGTTCCGGCTCTGTTCCGACCAGTATTGGGCGATTTCCTCCCGGATTTTTTCACGGAAGGCTTCAACAGTATTGATTTCATCCTGCGGGAAGGCCTGTTTGAACAATTCCTCATTGAGCGGATGCGGCTCGTTGATTTCAATCTTTGTTACAGTTGCCCTGAAGCTGCGGGTATCGTTTTCGGGTAATGCCAGTGTTCCGGCAAGTTTTTTTTGCGCGCTTTCGGTAAGCCAGGATGATGGCACGCCATTCAACGCATAACCTGCTGCTTTCCCCCAGAGTTCTGCATGATAGGTATCGGTAAAATCGACATAATCCAGCTTCATTTCTTTTTCGATGCCGTTCTCTGCCGGATTACCCGCTGCATCGAGCTCGGTGAACCTGAAATTCAACCAGGCGCTTTTATCTGTCAGTTCAGGAGTTTCTACAGGCAACCCGGCGCGCTTCTGCAGGTTTTCAATATCCCGGTCAACCATGTCATCGGTAACTTCAATAACATGACGGAACAGCGGTGCATCCTTGAGCGGCGCAATCTGAAATTCAGGCTTGAGCCCGATTTCAAAACCGAAAGCGTAGTCATCGGGGTTGTTGAAATCCATCTGTTCAGGGGGATTGCCTAAGGCCATGGGCTGGGCAAACATATCGGGCTTGGTCGTTTGCAGGTATTGCCGCAGTTCCTTCTCCACGGTCTTCAGCACCTCATCGGTGAAAATGGAAGAGCCGTACATCTTCTTGACCAGGCCGGTGGGCACCATGCCTTTGCGGAAACCGGGAATGTTGGCGTTCTTCGAATACTCCTTGACTTTTTTCTCGAAGACGGGCAGATAATCTTCTTTACTGAGCCGCACGGTGATGCGGTCATTGAGCAAACCGATGCTTTCTCTCTCAATAGTGGCCATAAAACGGTAGATTGGTAAAGTAAAAAGTTGATAAGCCGATGATTGTCAGACCGATGCGGCCGTTCATCCTCTTATCAACTGCTTGTTGTCCGGATGATAGGGGTCGAACCTACATGGATCACTCCGCCAGATCCTAAGTCTGGTGCGTCTGCCAATTTCGCCACATCCGGATTGGGCCTGCAAAATTAAGGGAAAGCCCTGCATGTTCAGCAGCCGAACGCCATTTTCTTTGCCCGCTTCGCGGCATCAGCACCACTATGCATGCGTTTCACAAGACCGGCAGCTATCGGAAATTGCAGTAAATTCGTATGCTTCAACGCGCAGCATGGAAACCGCAGTAAAAACCAAGCCGTACACCCTGAACGAGGAGGAGGAAAAGAAAGCCATCCTCCGGCAGTACCGCGGTTTGCTGAAGGAATTGAAGCCCAAGCTCAAGCCCGGCGACAAGGAACTTTTGCGCAGGGCATTTGAAACGGCGGTGGACGCCCACAAGACCATGCGCCGGAAAAGCGGCGAACCCTACATCCTGCATCCGCTTGCCGTGGCCCGCATCTGCGTCAGCGAAATCGGCCTCGGTGTAAGAAGTACCATCTGCGCCCTGCTGCACGACACGGTGGAAGATACCGACATCACCCTCGATGATATCACGCTCGACTTCGGCAACGAAATCGCCCGCATTGTGGACGGCCTCACCAAAATCAGCTCGGTGATGGATACCAACACCAGCAGGCAGGCCGAAAATTTCAAGAAGATTCTGCTCACCCTCACCGACGATCCACGGGTGATCCTCATCAAACTGGCCGACCGGCTGCACAACATGCGCACGCTCGACCATATGAAATCCGACAAGCAGCTGAAAGTATCGAGCGAAACGGTGTATGTGTATGCACCGCTTGCGCACCGCATGGGACTCTATGCCATCAAGACCGAGATGGAAGATCTCTCCATGAAATACCTGGAGCCCGACACCTACCGCTACATCGCCCAGAAACTGAGTGATACGCGGAGGGAACGCACCCGCTATATCAACGACTTCATCCGTCCGCTCAAAGAGAAAATGGATAAAGCCGGATTCACATTCGAAATTGTCGGCCGGCCCAAAAGCATCCACTCCATCTGGAACAAGATGAAGAAGAAAGGCGTAAGCTTCGAGGAAGTGTACGACCTCTTCGCCATCCGCATCATTGTGGATTCGGTGCCCGAAAAAGAAAAAGAAGACTGCTGGAAAGTATACAGCATGATCACCGACGAATACAATCCTTCGCCCGAACGGTTGCGTGACTGGCTTAGCAATCCCAAAAGCAACGGATACGAAGCCCTGCATACCACGGTGATGGGGCCGCAGGGCAAATGGGTGGAAGTGCAGATCCGCACCAAGCGAATGAACGAGATCGCCGAAAAAGGACTTGCCGCACACTGGAAATACAAGGAGGGCGCTTCCGACGAAAGCCGCTTCGACAACTGGTTTCAGCAGATCCGTGAAGCGCTGAACCAGGATACGAACTCGCTCGACTTCCTGCAGGATTTCAAAACCTCTTTCCTCACCGAGGAGATCTATGTATATACACCAAAGGGCGATATCAAGATGCTGCCCGTAGGCGCCAGTGCTCTCGACTTCGCGTTCAGCGTGCATACCGCAGTAGGCAGCCGCTGCATCGGAGCCAAGGTGAACCACAAACTGGTGCCTATTGGTCATAAGCTGCGCAGCGGCGATCAGATTGAAATCATCACCAGTGCCAAGCAAAAGCCCAACCAGGAATGGCTCAACCTTGTAGTAACGAGCCGGGCGAAGCAGAAAATAAAAGACACACTCAAGGAAGAGAAACGGAAAGTGGCCGAGGAAGGAAAAAGTATCCTGCAGAAAAAACTGGAAGCCATCGGCGGTACCATCACCCAGCACAATCTGGAAGAGCTTGCGGCCTATTACAAACAGGCTTCACCGCTGGACCTGTTGTACGAAATCGCCATCCGCAAAATCGATCTGCGGGAGTTGAAACAATTCACCGCCGCGGGCGACCGGCTCTTCATCCCCAAGCCGGTGAAGCCCGAAACCGAGGTCAAAACACCCGGTGAAGTACCGCTTCGTCCGCTGGACAAGAAAGATACCGAGCTGATCATCTTCGGGGAGAGCAGCGACAAGTTCATGTATTCATTAGCCAATTGCTGCAAGCCTATCCCCGGCGACGATGTATTCGGCTTCATCACTACGGGCGAAGGCCTGAAGATCCACCGGACCAACTGCCCCAATGCAGCAAGGCTGATGGCCAACTATGCCCATCGGGTGGTGAAGACCAAATGGGCGAAAAATAAAGAGATATCTTTCCTAACCGGTCTGAAAATTATCGGCCTCGACGATGTGGGAGTGATTCATAAGATCACCAACCTCATCAGCGGCGAAATGAAATTCAACATTTCGGCCATGACCATCGAGGCCAAGGAAGGTATCTTTGAAGGGAACGTAAAAGTATTCGTGCACGACAAGGATGAACTCGACCAGCTTGTGAACCGGCTGCTTGCCCTGCCGGGTATTGAGCGCGTAGACCGCTTTGACACCGAACAACAATAATACCGGTTGGATATCTGTAATGGACCAAT
>CAZZLI010000113.1:0-9150 GCA_964655055.1 uncultured Ferruginibacter sp. | reverse complement strand
AAATAAAAAAGCCGGCTTCTATCAAAGCCGGCTTTTTGTCGCAAAAACTCAATCAGTACGCGAAAATATTTTAAATTATATGTGCTTGCTTTTCATTGGTTTAATTTGTTTAAAGTAGCCATAGCGACTTCTGCTTGATCCGGTTGATTTTATCCTTTGGCATTAGTTTCTCAATGCAGCAGAAAAAGAGGCTATTGTGCAGAATTTAGGTTTTTCATTGTGCATATTTCAGGTTTTTTCATTGTGAAATACAAGGTGCACCGGCTAGTATCGAACTTGTTAAGTGAGAAATAAAAACCCGGAGAGGCAGACCATGAAGCCGGATTAACAAGCTTTATTTTCTGTTGCTAAAGATCAATTGTGTGCCAGTTGTTTTTATAAAATACTTTTTATTTCATCTATAATAAGCTGTATTTCAGATTTTGAAAGATTGCTTCCAGAGGGGAGGCACAGCCCCTGATCAAACATACGGGCGGAGACATGGCCCGGGCCATAAAACGGGCATTGTTCAAAAACAGGTTGCAAATGCATGGGTTTCCACAAGGGGCGGCTCTCGATATTGAGTTTTTCCAGGTGCAGCCTGATGCTTTCCCGGCTTGTACCGTTTTTGGTTTGGGACGAATCCACCAAAACAGTCGTCAACCAGCGGTTGCTAAAACTCCCTTCCGGTTCCGGAAGGAAGGTGATTCCTTTTATTCCGCCGAGCTCGGAATGATAGGTTGCATGATTCCTTCTGCGCTGAGCCACCCGCTCCGCCAACACTTCCATCTGACCACGGCCAATTCCTGCACATACATTACTCATACGGTAGTTGTACCCGATATGTGAGTGCTGGTAATGGGGCGCATTGTCGCGGGCCTGGGTGGAAAGGAAACGGGCTTTTTGTATTTGCCCGACATTTGAACTCAGCAAGGCGCCCCCTCCCGATGTGGTGATGATCTTATTCCCATTGAAAGAAAGTACGCCGAATGTTCCAAAGGTTCCACAGGGCTTTCCGTGGTAGGTTGAACCAAGTGCTTCCGCCGCATCTTCAATTACCGGAATTCCGTATTCATGGGCAATGGCCATAATCTCATTCATCCGGGCCGGCATACCGTAAAGATGCACCGGAATAATTGCCTTTATCTTTTTTCCCTTCGCCCTCCGGTCAAGAATTGCAGCACGCAGCGAGTCCGGACACATATTCCATGTTTCGTCCTCGGAATCAACAAAAACCGGTGTTGCGCCCTGATACACAATGGGATTGGCCGAAGCGGAAAAGGTGAAGCTTTGGCATATGACCTCATCGCCCGCTTCCACTCCGAGCAGGATGAGGGCGAGATGCAAGGCTGCCGTTCCACTGCTCAACGCGGCTGCAGCCGGTGAACCGGTAAAATCCATCAGGTCTTTTTCGAACCCGTCCACATGAGGACCCAGCGGAGCAATCCAGTTGGTGTCGAAAGCCTCTTGGACATACTTGATTTCATTGCCACCCATGTGGGGGGAGGAGAGCCAGATTTTTTTCATGCAGAAAAGTTATTGAGTTATGGTAGGTATTGCATTTATTTCAGAAACCCATTTGCATTTTGACTCTTCCGGCGAACTCATGTAAAACCACACCCATCAATTGTAGATTGTCAAGAGAGGGTCCCCACAAAAAAGGCAGCTCATTCGATGCTTCTAGCACGCGGTAATTGGTGGGAGATGCCATTGGAGCAAAACCTCTTTTCTTGAATGCGTCCATGGCCCGGGGCATATGCATGGCATCGGTTACGAGAACCAGTTTTACGCGGATACCGATTTGTTCCTTCAGGGCTTCTGCCTCCTCGCTGGTAGTATTCGGCTTGTCCAGCCGAATGATCCGGGTGCTGTCTGCCCCAAGAAGAATAGCCGCCTTTCTGGTAACCGAGGCCTGTGTTTCCTTACCCATCACCGATCCGGCAGAGCAAACCAGTACGCTGTTGGGCAGGGCCCTGTGAAGACGAAGACCTTCCATCAGACGGCCCTTTGCCACCGCGGCAAGTTGTGAGGTTGCGGGAATTCGTTCATCCAGCCCATATCCGCTTCCCAAGACATGGATATAGACCGAATCTCCCAACATCGGCACCGCTTCCGCTCGCAACGGCCAATATTGTTTCTCCAGTCGGGCACCCAGGTATCTCGGCAAAAAAGGAGTTGCCAAAAGAAGAAAGAGAACGAGGGTGGTTTTGAGCATGCGGCTTGCTGCCCTCCGATTGCCGCTGCGATGCAGGTACCAGGAAAGAAAAAGCAATAAGAGCAGGGCATTGAGTACGGAAAATAAACTCTTGATGTATAGGGCAAGCACGACTAAAATACAAGCGGGATGAAATTATACCCCGAAATCACCTTCATCATCTACCGATTTGATAAAATCAAATAGAAACTTGAATTCGAATAGTATGACTTAAGGGCAATGACCTAAGACGGAAATTGTATTGCCTAAGCAACAAGCAGTTTATGAAAAGCCTGGAAACTAAAGGAATTTTTTTCAGATTTTCTGGCCTACTCAATTTTCAGAAGTTCCGATTCCTTCATCATCACGGGAAGCGCATCCACATCACGTAAAAAGATGGTTCCAGGCTCAAATGAATACATCTTGTATCGCCTGTCAAATTCCGGATCGCCGGAAAGCAGACTGATGGTATCGGCAGCGAAATTGGCTCCTGCAGCGGCAAAACACTGGGTGAACGCCACATGGCGAACATTAATTTCGGTTATATAAGGCTTTCCGTCAGCATCCTCCTTGAAGTCGGCTGTGAAAAATCCATGTTTTGGCGAACCCGTATGTTCAAAAACATGATCCATGGCGCGGACCGCAACATCCACCAAAGCCGGTTCATTCAGCAGTCTGCCGAAAGAAGTATTCCCGGTGATTCCCGAGGGAGCCACTTTCGACATGATATAATTTACCCGCTCACCGCAGGCCGTCCGCAACAGGCGACCTTCATAATAAAGCATCTTGCAGGCAAGATTCCGTCCGGGCAGGAACTTGCTGGCCAGGAAATGTGTTACACCGGGATTGATCTGGATCCAGTTGCGCAGGGATTGCTCGTCCTTCACGTTCAGTGAACCCAGTCCGCTTGTTCCCGATCTGCTTCTCACCCAGAACGGAAAATCGAGTGTACTGAAAACCGTTTCAAAAGCCGATTGCCTTGCTTCAAAAGAAACCGAGGGAGGAACAATGCCCAACGGCTCCAATAATTCAGTCATCTTGCCCTTATCAACCAGCAATTCGGCTATAGCCGGATCGGGCAACAACACCTTGCATGGTAACGATTGGGTTTTTTGTCGCCTGCTCCAAATCGTCACTTCAAGTTCGGGCAGAATAACAGCCAAGTCAATCTTGTTTTCCAGGACAATCCGGTCAATGACAGGCCAGTAATCGGCATCGGTAGCCCGGGGCACTACATAACTTTTGGCAAACAACCGGGGCTGGTAGAGTCCGATAGACAAGGGATTGATATCCGTGGCAATCAACTCCGCATCGGTGAATGAACTGTATTTCTTGAGCGCGATAGCGAAACTGCGTGGTGTAGGTCCTCCGACGCCGGTAATCAGGATTTTCATGTTTTAGGTTTATGCATTCGATAGTTCACAGATACTTTTCAAGTAACGGCTTCAGCCCTTTCTTGGCAGGTAATTGCCACAACAACTTACACCAGTCGTGGTTTCCCTCGATCAGTTCGGGGCCACGGGCTGTAATAGCCACATCCCAGCCAATTGACCGGTTCCCTGAATCTGTGGTTGCCGCCTGTCGGATCATTGACAGGGTTTCGGGCCAGAACGGTATCTGAAATCCCATCACTGTTACTCCGGTCACCGGATGCTCAGTTACATCGGCCATGGTGATATCGCTGTAAACACCCGGGCCATTCACGATTCCCGTCTCTGGGTCCACAGAGGCGGCGATATTTCCTGCAGCCAGGTTATCAACCACCGAATTCACGGTGATGCGTAGACGCACCCCGAGAATCTCCGGTTCATTCCGGCTGTTCAACTGGGTGATCACTCGAACAGTATTCAGGCCGGATGGGGAAAGCCTGTTCAGGGCATCATGTTGACGGATAAATTCTTCGACATAATCATTGCCTGAATTTTCAAGCTCGGCAAGCAGGGAATTCCGATCAAGGTTCCGGGTCTCCACAACTACGATTCCTCGTCCGCACTGTCCATCGGATGATTTGAGTACAAGCTTTCCAGAAGCGACCTGTAAAAGCCTGTCCGCCTTCTGGGGATCCTGCCGGAGTTCTGAAAGTGAGGCATATCCATGATGCACAAATGCCCGGTAAACCTGCAGAAACAACAATTTGTCGGAAAGCTTCTTGCGTTCACCCTTTGGATTCATCTTCAGCTGGAACTCATACATGAAGCCTGTTCCGGCGAAAGTAAGTCGTTCGGTGTGGTCCAATTCAAAAAAGCGGAACTGGAAATATTCAAGAAGTGAGCAATTGTACCGGATTGAACTGCGGAACATATCGTAATAAATGTAGAAAGCCGACCATCCGGTTCTCGAACGAACATAGCCGACGAATTTGCCGAGTTTTTTCCGGTCAAGCTCTCGAAGGTAATAGCCGAGGTATGCAAATCGTTTCAGCATCAGTTATGTCCGTTGAAGGGTTCCATGGGCCGGCTTTCACTTTGGTTGACGCCTTCCCTCCGAAAAACCTTTTGTACGGTCAGCAGAAGAATACGCAAATCCAGCAGGAAGGAATAATGTTCAACATAATACACATCAAGCGCGAACTTTTGTGTCCATGAAATGCTGTTGCGTCCATTGACCTGGGCCCAGCCGGTGATGCCGGGCCGAACCAGGTGCCGGAGGACCTGCTTGCCCGAATACAAAGGAATATACTTCAGCAGAAGCGGCCTGGGTCCTACCAAACTCATATCGCCCTTAAGTACATTGAACAACTGGGGCAACTCATCGATCGAAGTCTTCCTGATCAGTTTGCCCAACGGGGTAAGTCGTTCATTATCGGGTAGCAGGTTTCCGTTACTGTCTCTCCGCTCATGCATCGACCGGAACTTGATGATAGAGAACGGGCGCTGATTTTTTCCCGGACGGCATTGCAAAAAAAAAGGCTTACCGCTGTTTTGAAGCGTTAACAGCAAGGTCACCAAAATCAATAGGGGCGACAAAAGGACAATCAACAGCAAACTGATCAAAAAATCTGCAACACTTTTTATGAATGGATACACGTTAAGACGGGATTATGCGGTCAGAAAAAAATCGACCAACCGGCTGTATACCACCCGGGAATCGCCCAGGGAGCGTGTCAGCCCGATGGCATTATCCCGGTAACGTAGCTGTAGTCTTTTGTCGAGATAAAGTCGTTCAATATTCTCAGCAAGTTGTACCCCGTTGCCGGGTTCGTTGAAGAAACCCACCTCGTTCTCGAGTATGATGTTCTTCATCTCGCTTTCCAAAGAGTTGAAAATGGGCAGACCGCAGGCAAGCAAATCAAAGAGTTTGTAGGTTACCGATTGGCTTGCCCCCTTCACATGCTGGGTAAGGCCGGCATCGGAAAGGTAGTACTGTCGCATGAGCTCCTTCTTGTTGAGCCGGCCCAGGTAAACCAGATTGCCTTGTCGCTTTTCATATTCCTTTATCAGCTCCGCTTGTGGCCCCGCTCCGGCAATCAGGAACCTGATGGCCTTGTCATACTTCCTTTCCAGCCAGGCAGCAGCCTCCAGGATGGTGGGTATATCATACGAACTAGCCAGACTTCCGGCATAAATCACGCAAAAAGGACGATCTTCTTTTAAGCCGGAACGGGAGGCCTCCCGTAATTGCAATTGCATGCCTTCATAATCCACAGCCGGATAAAAGCACTCCGCTTTCACGATTCCGGAATTGTACTTAAGGGCCCAGTCGATATACTGTCTTGAAATTGCGGTAACGCCATCGACACTTTTCAACAAGATCCGCAGATTGCGCAACATGGGAAATAACAGCAGATTTTGAGCGAAGCGAGGCAAAAAATGTAATGGCTTACGGAAAATATCCGGCCAGGGGTCTATGATATCTATGAACACGGGAATTCCCCCTGATTTTGCCCACCGTGCAGTGCTGCAGGCCAGTGATATGGGCGGAAATGCGATAAGGATCCGTTCGGGTTTCTCATGGCGGGAGTAAGCAGCTACCGCATCTCGGGCAAACTGCCAATGGGCCAGCATACGCCTGAAGGAAATGTTTTTGCGATAGGACGGAGACTTCAGATAGACCATGGTATAACCCGCTGAAATGGGAATTACCGTCGTATCGGCATAGCGCTGGTTCTTGGTATTATGCTTGAAGGTACTGGCGAAGAAAGTGACCGTATGTCCACGCCGAAGCAATTCCTGGGCAATACACTGAAACCTGGTGTCCGTCACCTGGTCCAGCGGTGTCTGTTCGAAAATGGATACCAGCCAATAATGCATACCCTGAACGCCTCTACCGACGCGTCATTGCGTCGTGAATTTCCTCGAACGTGGTTTGAAGGGATTTGGTGATTGTCCAGTCGGGGTAATGCGCTTTCATCTTGCGCAAATCGCTGTAATAACAGATATGGTCACCGATACGGTTTGTCTCATTATAAGAATACTGCATCTTTTTTCCGCTGATCTTTTCAGCGATGGCAAAGGCCTCCAGGATCGAGCAGGTATTTTCCTTTCCGCCACCCAGATTGTACACCTCCGCAATACGCGGTGCGGCGACAAAGGCTTCAATGAACCGGGCAACATCATAAGAGTGGATGTTGTCGCGTACCTGTTTCCCCTTGTATCCGAATATGGTGTAAGGACGTTCTTCGATATTACACTTCACGAGATAACTGAGGAAGCCGTGCAATTCAACACCGCTATGATTTGGACCGGTGAGGCATCCGCCGCGCAATACGCAGGAAGGCATGTTGAAATAACGGCCGTATTCCTGTACCGATATGTCGGCAGAAACCTTGGAAGCACCAAACAGGGAATGTTTGCATTGGTCGATGCGGAAATCTTCGGCAATGCCCTGTTCATAGCGTTTATCGGCATAATCCCAGCGGGTTTCCAGTTCTACCATATCAATTTCGTTGGGGGCATCACCGTACACCTTATTGGTAGACATGTGCACAAAGGGTATATCGGTGCTGTATCTTCTTGTGGCTTCAAGCAGATTGAAGGTTCCCACGGCATTCGTATCAAAGTCGTCGAACGGAATGGCGGCAGCACGGTCATGACTCGGCTGTGCTGCAGTATGTACAATCGCATCGGGTCGAAGTGTAGCGATCAGCCCGATGATGCCCTCCCGATTGCGGATATCGAGCTCATGATGGCGGTATCCGTTGATGGATGCTTCCAACCGGTGCTGGTTCCAGCGGGTATCACCATTGGGACCGAAAAAGATCGCTCGCTGATTGTTGTCGAGCCCGTGCACCTCCCAACCCAGTTGTCCGAAATGCACACATACTTCAGAACCGATAAGTCCGGAGGAACCGGTAACCAGAATTTTTTTCACAGTGTGTTTTTAAGTGTTTTTTTGAAAAATACGGATAAAATCGCGGGCGAAATCCTTGACACGTCCTTCATAGGAAGGATAGCGGCAAACCGGATGCTTCAGATGGCTTTCCCGAAGCAGTTCAGCCAGTCCGGCATAGTCATGCGGATCAAAGAACCGCGCCGTATCACCCACCTGTTCGATATTTACATCCAGGTTGGAGGCAATCACGGGAACCTGAAGCGATTTGGCATCCTCGATGACCGTGCTCCAACCTTCAAACAGGCTGGGTTGTACCACGGCAATCGAATGCTTCATAAGACCCAATTGGTCCTGACGGGGAATGACCCCGAGAAAGCTGACCCGGTCAGTAATACCGAATTCAGAAACCATCTCACGGATCTTCCTGATATAGGCTTCATTCCCTTTGAATTCCATCTTGCCGGTGAAGACCACATGGGCCCCCGAACCGGTAGCTTTGAGCATCTTCAATGCTTCCAGCACGGCAAAATGGTTTTTATGGTTGGTAAACTGGTTGGAAACGATGAAATAATCGGCGGGTATCTGATACCGTTCCCGGAGTGCTTCAAGTGAAGGAAATTCAAAATTGTCGATGATCGATACAAAACGCAGCTTATGGATGCGCAGTGAGGGTTTGATCCGGTAGAACCGCCGGAAATGATTTTCCACATCATGACTTGAAACAGCGAGATCGGTGGCGTTTTTAAGGAAGAGCCGGATGCGCTGCTCACGCAAAAAAGTGCGCTTGGTTCCGAAAAAATGCGGATAGAACTTGTGCTGCAGATCGGGAATCCAGCCCACCACTTTGACCCCGGGATGGTTGTCGCGGATGGGTCGGTCGTTTGAAGGATAGACACCGTCAAGCTGATAACGCCGGATCAATTCATCGACAAACACATTTTTCCGGGTGAGCCATGTTTTGACAAATCCGCTGTATACCGACGGAAAATTCCATTCGACCAGGGTGATGTGCGGGTACCGGATCTGGGGCAGAAACTCCTTCAGATCGGGATTATACAACAGCACTATGTCGGGCTGTTCGGATTCGTCAAGAAAATTGAGCGTATTGACCAGATTGATGATATAGATGATTCCCCCCATCCAGCCCTTCCGGAAGTTGAACAGGATACCTATTTTCATTCTTTTGTGTTCTGTCATTTTTCTTTGTTGATTCAGGTAAGTTTTAAAGGTTCAGCACGTGCGGCCCGTTGACTGGCTCAGGTGGTGACTTGCATCACATAGGTACGGAGAAACTCCCCGCTTCCCATGAACCGTACCTCGGGCCAGCGGGTAACCAGAGCCTTTAGCAGTTTTTTCAGCTCGGCCAGTCCCTCCTGCCGGTTGCGCTCGCTGATTCCGCCGGCAAAATTAACACGATGTGTGCTGATAATGGCCGCCTTGCCCCACTGAAAGGCAGCTGCAACCTGCTGGAGGGTGGATGCAACTGAACGGTAGCTCTCGTCATTCGGCTCAAATGCGCAATTCCTTATATAATAATTCAACCGGCCGGGAACGTACCGCTGGCGAAAGGTGTAACGTTGTTGCCGGATCTGTCCGGTTTCATCCGGATAGGGATTGCTGTGCCCTACGTTCAGAAAGGGAATGCCGGCTGCGAAAACCGCCGATTCAAAATCGGGTGGGAACAGCGAGTTGGTAGGCATGAAGCT
>CAZZLI010000112.1:0-9464 GCA_964655055.1 uncultured Ferruginibacter sp. | reverse complement strand
GCACTCCGGACTAATCTGAATTAATCAATTTGTTTATGGGGATTATTTGCCTCCCTTTGCCGGAGTGATTTTTCGAGCTCCTTTTGTTACAGATGCCAGTTTTACCGCTTCTAAGGCGTTGACTATGCCTCCTGTCCGGCTGAGTGTATTCAGTGTTGTTTTTTCATCGGTGCCGGGAATATTTGCTTCAATGCCTGGAGCCACTGCCGATTTTTCCAGCACTTCTTTCAATTGCTGTGCGGTCAATGCCGGGAAATAGCTGAGCAGCAGGGCTGCTGTTCCCGCAACCACCGGGCAGGCCATGCTTGTTCCGCTGGCATTGCCATAGGTATTGCCTCCGGGAATGGTCGAATAGATCTGTACACCCGGGGCAAACACATCCACTTCCGATTTTCCGTAGTTGCTGAAATTGGCGGTGATGCCACCGTTGCTCGGGTCGCCGCTGGCGCCGACGGTGATCCAGTTGCTTGCCCGCTGTTTGGTTTTGATGAATACGGGATTGGGGAAATTATCAGCGCTGTCAATGTTCTTTGCGTCATTACCTGCGGCATGAACCAGAAGTACGCCTTTGCTTTCCGCGTATTTCACCGCATCATCCACCCAGTGCTTTTCGGGAGAGAAGTCCTTACCGAAACTCATGCTGACAATCTGGGCGCCGTTGTCCACTGCGTAACGGATGGCGAGTGCGATATCCTTGTCGTGCTCATCCCCGTCGGGTACCGCCCTGATGGTCATGATGCGCACATTGTCGGCCACACCGTCAATACCCTTCTTGTTGTTTCTCACAGCGCCGATGATGCCGGAGCAATGCGTGCCGTGGAAAGGGGTGGAGGCCATGATATCGTTGTTGCCATAATAGCGGTCGTTGATATCCGACTCATTGTCCTGCACGATTTCCTTCCGGTATTCGCGGGGAGGATTCTTGGCGGCATCAATTTTCCGCAGTTGCCCTTCCAGCTCATCGATGATCTGTACATTGGAAATATCGTCCGTTTCATTGCCTTTGCAGATCTGTGTCAGCATCATCTTCACTTTTTTGGCATCGGCATCGGCGGTTTCGAATTTCTCCAGGTCTTTGCAGGTGTATTCTTTTTTACCCATCTCCTTCACGATTACGGAATCGCCTTTCTTGAAGCCAGGTAACATTTTTTTCAGCATCGCCTCTTCCATGGGGTTCACATCGCCCACCACTTTCTTATAGGCTTTGCCGTACATGATCACCTCTTCCCGGTCTTCGGGTTTCACATCCGATTCTTCAGGAACCGAGCTGCCGTATTTCAGTTTAAGCCGGTTGTACACCCGTGCGGCTTCGTAACTGTCTTCTTTCACATTCTTGCCGTCTTTTCCGCCGATGAAATTCCAGCCGTTAACATCGTCGGTATAGCCGTTCTTGTCATCGTCTTTGCCGTTGCCGGGAATTTCGCGTCTGTTCACCCAAAGCACCGGCTTCAGGTCTTCATGCAAGGTGTCGATTCCGCTGTCGATCACCGCCACCAGCACCGTATTGCTTTTCAGTTTTTTCTCCTTCAAAAAATCATAGGCCTTGTCGAGGCTGATTCCATAGTAACCCGACTGGCCCTTGTCTTTCAGGTGCCAGCCCTCGGGAGCCGTTTTTTTCTCCTTCTGGCCGAAAACAGAAGCACCTGTGAGGATACAGGCGGCAATCAACAGGTAATGTTTGTTCATGATGTTGGTGGATTTGATGTATTGAGCTTGCGTGTAAACAATCCGGATGTCCGTATTGCGATGCAATTTATCACAAACAAACTTAAACAAGCGTGAAAATGGGGCCTCGGTTTTTTTTTAGGATTGCTGTAACAGTCTCAGAGCCTGAGGGTGCGCACGAACCACGACTGCGGCCAGCCTGAACCGGCATCGGTTTCGTTTTCAAAAAGGCCGAAAACCGAACTGCCGCTTCCGCTCAAGGAGGCATAAGCGGCACCGCGGTTATAAAGTTCGTTTTTGATGTCCCCGATTTCGGGGTAATCGCGGAAAACGAATTCCTCAAAATCATTGACCAGCAATTCCTTCCATTCCCGAACAGGAAGTCCGGGCAGCCGATCCAGGTCCAGCGGGTTTCTGGTTTTTCCGGAATGCAGTTGGGCGAGTTCTGCAAAGGCCTTTCCGGTAGGGATGTGGATGCCCGGATTGATCAGTACCAGTTTCATTCCGTAGAGCCGGATATCAACGGGGCTCAGCAGTTCGCCACGGCCACTACCTATGGAGGGTTTGTTGTGGATGAAAAAAGGACAGTCGCTGCCAAGGCTCAGCGCATAGGCCGAAAGTTGTTCGCTGTTTAGACCGAGCCGGAACAGGTTGTTCAGCAGGATCAGTGTGAATGCCGCATCTGAAGAACCTCCACCCAATCCCGCTCCCGAGGGAATGGCCTTATGCAGGTGCAACCGCACCGCACCCAGATCGGGGAACTCGTTTTTGATCAGTTTCCAGGCTTTGATGCAGAGGTTCTCCTCATCGGGCGCAGTTACGGGAATTCCGGATGTGGTGAATGTGATCTCTGGTTGGTTTTCGTTGTTCCGGATGACTTCGAGGGCATCACAGAGGGGTAGGGGATAAAAAAGGGTTTGCAGGTTGTGAAAGCCATCCGGTCTTTTATCGAGTATCCGAAGACCCAGATTAATCTTGCAATTGGGGAAACTGAGCAAAAGACCGGGATTTATAGGTGCAGCGTGGAGGTAAGCCAGAACATCTCCGGAAGCTTATTTTGTCCGTTTCTTGATTTCATCCCTGATGGATATCGCGCGGATATAATCTTCCTGATCCAGTACTTCGGTGAGCAGGGTGTTGAGTTCATCAAGATTCATCTTGGAGAGGTCATCGCTTTGGACGTGCTCCGTAACAGCGGCTTCCTTGCCTTTCTTCTCGTCGGTTTCGTTGGAAACCCCCGCGTTATCGAGTACTGTATCGTAGATATAAATCGGACAGCCGAAGCGCACGGCAAGGGCCAGTGCATCGGAAGTACGGGAATCTATGTCAACGGTGTCTTTATCGTTGCTGCAGATCAGCTTGCTGTAAAAAATCCCCTCGTTCAGATCGGTGATCACCACCTCATGCAAATCCACATTGAACGCCATCATGAAGTTTTTCATAAGGTCGTGCGTGAGGGGTCTGCTCGGGCTCATCCGCTCGAGGGCGACAGCTATGGCCTGCGCTTCGAAACCTCCGATCACAATAGGCAGACGGCGCAGCCCGTTGATCTCACCCAGCACAACGGCATATGAGTGGGTCTGGGTGATGCTGTGCGACAAGGCTACGATTTCCAGTTCGATTTTCTTCATACCGGGTAACGAAACTACTATATTTTTTCTTAAGCCTTTTACTTTTTTGGCTGCCGGAAATGTATGTTTTTAGGCGTCCGGGCAGGCGTTTTTTCTATCCGGAAAAAAGGAAAAAACTGACGAATAGCATGAATCGGGAGAACCGGATCAGGCATAACCACTTCATGAAGCCCGATCGCTGAATTCCTCAATCAGGAAATGCCTTTGATTTTTTTTACGGCAGCAATCATTTTGGGCACCACCTCAAAAGCATCCCCCACGATGCCGTAATCGGCCGCTTTGAAAAAAGGTGCTTCGGGATCTTTGTTGATGACAACGATCGTCTTGCTTCTGTTCACTCCCGCAAGATGCTGAATGGCACCGGATATGCCGATGGCGATATAGAGATTGGGCGCGATGGCGATACCCGTTTGGCCTACATGCTCATGATGCGGACGCCAGTGGATATCCGCTACAGGACGGCTGCAAGCGGTTGCCGCTCCCAGCAGCGAAGCCAGTTCTGTAACCAGACCCCAATTTTCAGGACCTTTAAGTCCTCTTCCGCCACTGACCACGATTTCTGCTTCCGTGAGTGAAACCTCCCCTTCAACCTTACTGGTACCCGTAACCTTGATGCGGGATGCCGGAACAGCGATGTCAAATGCTTCAACGGAAGCCGTGTTTGCGCTTTGGCTAACCGGAAATGTATTCGGATTCAGCGCAATGATTTTGATATCGGTGTCTACAGAAACCCTGGCGAAAGCCTTGCCACTGAACACATTCTTCTTTACAACAAATCCCGAACCTGTTTCGGGCAGGGCTACGGCACCACTGACCAGCCCCGCCTTGAGGCGTACACTCAACCGGGGTGCGATCGATTTTCCGGTAGCCGTGTTGGGGAAGATGATCAGCTTCGCTCCGGTTCGTGCAACGGCATCGGCAATTACGGCGGTGGCGGATTGCGCATCGGAAGAACCGGCGGCGGCAACAGTGAACACTTTGGTGATTCCCTGAGCACCCAGTGCAGAAAGGTCGTCGGTAACTGTGCCCAATACCAGAGCGTCGGCAGTTCCCCCATGGGCTGAAGCGATGGAGGCGCCATAAGATGCGGCTTCCAGTGATGCTTTACGGATCTTTCCTTCGGCGTGGTCGATAATTACTAATACGTACATGTTGAAGGTTTATAATGCAGTTGAACTTATTGCTGGGAATCAGATGGCTTTGGCCTCTTCACTGAGCAGCCGGATCAGTTCTTCGGGTTGATCGGCCGATACCAGTTTCACACCTGCTTTTGCAGGGGGTAATTCAAATCCAACTACATGCGTGAGCTTATCGGCTGCAACGGGCTCGATTACCCGAAGCGGCTTGGTACGGGCTCCCATGATGCCTTTCATATTGGGGATGCGCTGTTCGGCCATTCCTTTCTGGCAGGATACGACCAGCGGAACAGGTGCAGAAAGGGTTTCGGCACCGCTCTCGGTTTCGCGCACCAGCTGCAGGGTTGTTCCTTCACGGGTCAGGCTGGTGGCCAGGGCAACATAGGGCATGTCCAGCATTTCAGCCAGCATACCGCCGATGGAGGATCCGTTGTAATCGATGGTTTCCTTTCCGGTAAGTATCAGGTCGTACCCCCCGTCTTTGGCAACAGCCGCCAGCTGGCAGGCGACATAATAACTGTCGTCGCTGTCGGTATTGATCCGGATGGCTTCATCACCTCCCAGGGCAAGAACCTTGCGGATGATGGCATCGTTTTCAGCAGGCCCCACATGCGCAACGTGCAGCTGAACAGCCGCATCGGCTTCCTTGAGTTCGATAGCTTTTACGAGGGCATACCATTCATCGTAGGGGTTCACGATCCATTGCACCCCGTCGGCCGTGAATTTCGTGTTATTGTCGGTGAAGGCTACTTTTGCCGTTGTGTCGGGCGTTTTGCTGATGCAGACTAAGATTTTCATTGGCTGATCGTTTTCCGGTGAAGGAAGGTTCTGGCCCTGAAATGGGGGTGTTGAACCTTACTTCGACTGCTCCGGATTCGGAAATAAAATAGTTGCATATGCAACTGAAGCAAAGATAATGAACTATTAAATAAGTGCTTGAATATGTCCAACCCCGACAGGATTGCCCGTCTCAATGCCCTGCTTGCTGACGCTCCGGCAGACAGTTTTCTGATGCATGCTCTGGCGTTGGAGCATCTTAAACTGGGCGAGGACACCCGGGCAAGAAGCTTGTTTGAAGAATTGTTGAGCCTCAATCCCGATTATGTGGGCTCGTATTATCATCTCGGAAAACTGATAGAGCGTATCGGATCTGTGGAAGATGCCTGCAGGATCTATGAAAAGGGCATCGAAAAAGCGGTGGCTGCCGCTGACCGGCATGCTGCCGCTGAATTGAGGCAGGCTTTGGATGAGTTGTTGTCCTGAGTTTAAAACTCAGGACAACATTTTTTCGTATTTTAGCATCAATGTTTGAACTGGTCTATTATTCCATCGCCAATCCCGATTTTGCCGAGCCCGAAATCCTCAGCATGCTCGACGGCGCTCGCAAATTCAACAAGGAGCAGGATATCACCGGCTGCCTGCTTTACCACAAGGGAGTTTTTGTACAGCTGTTAGAAGGTGAGAAAGAGAAGGTGAACGCCCTTTATCAGAAAATTGCATCCGATGATCGCCATAACCATATTACCCTGCTCGCTTCATCGCCAAAGGAATCCCGGGTTTTCAACGATTGGGAAATGGCCTTCGTTCCGCTTAATGAAGACGAGGCCTCGGCACTTTCCCGTCAGATGGGTGCCGGTGTTCCCGGGTATGCAGCAGGATCGGACTCACCCCTGAGCCGGTTACATCGTGAAAATGCCAGTCATGTCCTCTGGGTCTTTCATACCTTTTCAAAGGAACTGCTCGCCTCCTGATTTTTCTTGAACAAACCCTAAGGGTTCTTGTTGTTCGCAAACAGATTTTATCTTCCGGCCTCCGATGCAAAAAAATGCCTTAGAACAATTACGCAAAGCACTCCGCGGTGCATTGCATACCGATGACGCAACGCGAATTCTTTATGCTACCGATGCATCGGCCTATCGGGAGTGGCCACTGGCTGTTGCCATACCGGAGGGTGTTGAGGACTTGCGCCTACTGATTGCCTTTGCAAGGGAACAAGGAAGTTCACTGATTCCGCGGACGGCCGGTACTTCCCTGGCTGGTCAGGTGGTGGGCAGTGGCATTGTGGTGGATGTTTCCAAACACTTTACTGAAATCCTGGAATTCAACGCCGGCGAGAAATGGGTGCGCGTGCAGCCCGGTGTGGTCCGCGACGAACTGAATCTTTTTCTGAAGCCGCACGGGCTTTTTTTCGGTCCCGAAACCTCCACCGCCAACCGGGCCATGATCGGCGGCATGGTGGGCAACAACAGTTGCGGCAGCAATTCGGTCCTGTATCGCAGCACCCGCGAGCATCTGTTGGAAGTGAAGGCCCTGCTCAGTGACGGCACCGAAGCGGTTTTCGGCACACTGGATCTTGATGCGTTTGAAGAAAAATGTAACGGCGATACACTGGAAGCCTCCATCTACCGCAATATGCGCGGCATGCTGGGCGATTACCGCAATCAGGAAGAAATCCGCACCCATTACCCCAAGCCGGGTGTGGAAAGAAGGAATACCGGTTATGCGCTCGACCTGCTGATTGAAACCGCACCCTTCAAAGCCGGCGGCGAACCGTTCAATTTCTGCAAGCTGATTGCCGGATCGGAGGGAACCCTGGCCTTTATCACCGAAATAAGATTGAATCTGGTGCCGCTCCCTCCGGCTGAAACCGGTTTGTTGTGTGTGCATTTCAACAGCATCGACGAAGCGCTGCGGGCCAACATCATCGCCATGCGTTTCCGTCCCGGTGCCAGCGAGCTGATCGACCATTACATACTCGAGTGCACGAAAAACAATATCGAACAGCGGGCCAACCGCTTCTTTGTGCAAGGCGATCCCGGCGCCATCCTGGTGGTGGAGTTCTCGCGCGATACCCGCGCTGAAATCGAGGCGCTTGCCCGTGAGGTCGAGGCCGCCATGCGGTCCGCCGGTTTCGGGTATCATTTCCCGTTACTCTTCGGCGCAGACACCAAAAAAATATGGACACTCCGCAAAGCGGGCCTTGGCTTGCTCAGCAACCTGCCAGGCGACGAGAAAGCAGTGCCTGTCATTGAAGATACGGCCGTGGAAGTGGAGGACCTGCCCGATTACATCGCCGAATTCAACGAAATCCTGCATCGGTACGGCCTTAACGCCGTGCACTACGCGCATGCCGGCAGCGGCGAGCTGCATCTCCGGCCCATCCTCAACCTCAAAACGGAGGAAGGCAACCGGCTCTTCAAAACCATTGCGGCCGAAATCGCCACACTGGTGAAAAAATACGGCGGTTCGCTCAGCGGGGAACATGGCGATGGCCGGCTTCGCGGTGAATTCATTCCGCAGATGATCGGTGAGCACAATTACCGGTTGTTGCAGGAGGTAAAAAAAATCTGGGATCCGCAACACATTTTCAACCCCGGAAAAATTGTGGATACGCCTCCCATGAACGAGATGCTGCGCTATACGCCGGGACAGCAGACGCCTGAATTCAAAACCGTATTCCGCTTTCATCGGCAGGATATTTTGCAGCACGCCGAACAATGCAATGGTAGCGGCGATTGCCGGAAGACACACCTCAGCGGTGGAACGATGTGCCCCTCGTACATGGCTACACGAAATGAAAAGGACACCACCCGTGCCCGCGCAAACATGCTGCGGGAGATGCTCACCCGTTCGGAAAAAGCAAACCGCTTCAACCATGCCGAACTGGCCGATGTGATGGACCTCTGCCTCAGTTGCAAGGCCTGCAAATCGGAATGCCCTTCGAATGTGGATGTGGCCAAACTCAAGGCCGAATTCCTGCAGCAGTATTATGATGCGAACGGGGTGCCTTTCCGCAGCAGACTGATTGCCAACTTCAGCAGGGCAGCAAAATGGGGTTCGCTTGCTCCCGCCCTCTATAATTTCGGTATGACGAATCCGGTTGCAGGACGATTGCTCCGGAAAATCAGCGGATTTGCACCCAGGCGCTCTTTGCCTACACTACCTTCCTTCACACTGCGCGGCTGGTATATACAATTCGCAAGAGATAGGTTTGCCGATACGCCAGAAAAGAGCACCCGTCCCTCGGTTTATCTTTTTTGCGACGAGTTCACCAATTATCACGATGCGCGGATAGGTCGTAAGGCGGTTGAGCTACTCGACCGTTTGGGATACAATGTGATTATTCCCATGCATGAAGAAAGCGGTAGGACCTGGTTGAGCAAAGGGCTGTTGCGCAAAGCCAGGGCCATTGCCAACAAGAACATCAGCTTGCTCGCTGATCTCGTATCCGCCCAAACACCGTTGATCGGCATCGAGCCCTCCGCCATACTCAGTTTCCGCGACGAATACCCCGACCTTGCCACCGACGAAAATTTGGAAAAGGCCCTACATCTGGCCAATCATGCACTCATGATCGAGGAATTTTTGGCTATGGAATCCGATGCCGGACGAATTACCTCCCGTTCGTTCACGCAGGATTCCCGATCACTGAAACTCCATGGCCACTGTTATCAAAAGTCGTTGACGGGACTGACGAATGTGGTGAAGTCGCTCAGCATCCCCGCCCACTACCGTGTGGAAACCATCCCTTCCGGCTGTTGCGGCATGGCGGGTTCCTTCGGTTATGAGAAGGAACATTATGAAGTCAGCATGCGGATAGGCGAACTTGTCCTTTTTCCTGCCGTCCGAAATTCAACCGACGATGTAATCATTGTGGCGCCCGGCACCAGCTGCCGCCATCAGGTGAAAGACGGTACGGGTCGGTTGGCCCTGCATCCGGTCGAGGTGCTGCATGCGGCGTTGCTAGGCAAATGTTAAATGGTCAATGTTAGATTTTGAATGAAGTGCAGACCGAAGAAAATGATACAAAGAAGTCACACGGATCATGGTGAACCGAAATCTCTCCGCGCTCTCGGAGGGTACTTTGCGTTCTCTGCGTGGAAAAAAGAAGTTTCACGCGAAGTCCGCGAAGGGGTACAGATCTTTACCCCTGTTTAGTGTGCTCGCTGAATATGTTTTGAAAAAAAAGTAACGCCGCGGCACAGGTCCGGAGACCTGCGCCAGACAAGCATTTCGTAATCCTATACTCCTC
>CAZZLI010000111.1:0-9630 GCA_964655055.1 uncultured Ferruginibacter sp. | reverse complement strand
ACACTAACAAAATTAGCAAAATTTTTGACAAATTTTTTAGTTGAGTAAAAATAAGTGTTTAAGGTGGCGGGCTGGAACGGGTTGCCGCAAGCTTTACAGTATTTTTGACTTATGCAGTATTTAGGGAGCGGGGATACGAACAACGCCTTTGAACTGGCCGCCGGATTCGTCCGCTACACCGGCAAGTCGGTATTCCTGACCGGAAAAGCCGGAACAGGCAAAACCACATTTCTGAAATATTGCCGGGAGCAGGGCTTCAAAAACACGGCGGTAGTTGCCCCTACCGGCGTGGCCGCTATACATGCCGGCGGCACCACCATCCACAGCTTTTTCCAACTGCCCACCATGCCTTTCATTCCTGGGAACAGAGGATTCGGACAACAGGAGACCGTGGTGGACAAACACGCGCTGCTGAGCAAGGTGCGCCTGAATTCCGAAAGAAAGTCGGTGATCAACAAGCTCGAACTCCTGATCATCGACGAAATCAGCATGGTGCGCTGCGACCTGCTCGATGCGGTCGATTGCCTACTCCGCCATGTTCGTAATAATTATGATGCCCCTTTCGGCGGCGTTCAGGTGCTGCTGATCGGCGATTTGTTTCAGCTGCCCCCGGTTGCAGGTGATGAGGCCTGGGAACTACTTTCGCCCTACTACCGGAGCCCCTTCTTTTTCAGCAGCCGGGTGATGGAAGAAAACCCGCCTGTATATATAGAACTGGAAAAAGTGTATCGGCAGCGCGACGAAAATTTTATTGCCTTGCTCAATAAGGTTCGGAACAATACCCTCGACGAAGAAGCACTCCGGGTTTTCGAAAGCCGCTATCTGCCTGATTTCAGTCCGCCCGAAAACGAGAAATACATCACCCTCACCTCCCACAACCACAAGGCCGACAAGATCAATGCCCGCGAACTGGAACGGCTGACTGGAAACACGCGCTTGTTTGAAGCCACCGTGGAAGGAGAATTCAACGAAAAGGCCTTCCCCGCCGAAAAGGACCTGCTGCTCAAACCGGGCGCACAGGTGATGTTCATTAAAAACGATTCCGATCGTGCGCGTCGTTATTACAACGGAAAAATCGGAACAATCAGCCGGCTGGAAAATGACCGGATTTTTGTGACGTGCGAAGGCGATTCCGAAACCATCGAAGTGAAAACCGAAACCTGGAAAAACCTGCGCTACCGGGTCGATCGATCATCGCAGCAGATCAGCGAGGAAGAGCTGGGCTCATTCACCCAGTTTCCGCTGCGGCTGGCCTGGGCCATCACTATCCATAAAAGCCAGGGCCTCACTTTTGAGCGGGCCATCATCGACGCGGGCGATTCCTTCGCGCCCGGGCAGGTCTATGTGGCACTGAGCCGCTGTACCGGACTGGAGGGAATGGTGCTCAAAAGCCGGATCAGATCATCGGGGCTTTTCACCGATCCGCAGGTTTTGGCCTTCACGGAAAAACAGGGGAATTCCAATTCGGAAAAACTGCTGCGGGATGCACAGCGAAGTTCCCAGCAGGAAGAAATCACGGGGCTCTTCAATTTTGATGAAGCCGTTGCATTATGTACCCACCTTGTTGCGCTCACCGGAAAGAACATCGGTTCACTGGGTAAAAATGCCCTGCCCTCCCTGCTTGATATCCAGAAAATCGTTGAGCAGAATGGTGAAACGGCACGAAAATTCACTCCGCAGTTGACCACACTGCTGAACCGGGAACAATTACCCGATAACAACACGGCATTGCAGGAGCGCATCATGGCAGCAGCCCGGCATTTTGTTGTAGCGCTTGAACCGGCTGAAACCCTCTTGAAAAAATGCCCCGCCGAAACAGATAGTAAAACCGTGGCCGAGGAAATGAACACGCCCATGCGTCAATTGTATGAAATCATCAGCCGCCGGATTTATCTTCTTTCAGGAATCACAACTGGTTATGTGCAGCGGAATTTCCTGGAACACAAACGCAATTACCGGAAGCCTTCCGCTGAAATCAATCTCTATGCCGCAGGAAAAAATCAGGCAAACAACACCGGAATACGGTCCGACCTGCAAAACATATTGCGCAGTAAGCGCGATGAAATCTGTTCGGCAAAAAACCTGCCCATCTACCGTGTAGTAAGCAATTCGGGTATCGAAGAAATGGCCCTTTGTCTGCCGCAAACCCGCGAGGCCCTGAAAAACATCAGCGGATTCGGGGAAATCAAATCCCGGCAGTTTGGCGACGAATTCATCGATATCATCCGGGGGTATTGTGAGGAACACAATTTGCATGAAGCGCTGGAGGCGCTTCCCGTAAAAGGGAAGAAGAAGAAAAATCCCCTGGTCCAAAAAAATTCCGATACGCGGCAAACAACCCTTGAACTGTTCAGACAGGGAAAATCGGTTTCGGAAATCGCTGCGGAACGCAAGCTAACCATTTCCACCATAGAAGGACACCTGTCTGTATTTGTGAAATCCGGTGATGTCAATGTTGATGAGATCGTTTCTTCCGCCAAACAGGAAACCATAGACAGCGCCATCAAAATGCTGGGGTCGAATGAAATCAAACCGATTTTTGAATTTTGCGGCGGTCTTGTGAGTTACGGTGAAATACGGTTGGTGTTGGCGGCGCGTGTTGGGGCGGATAATCATCCGCCCTTCAATTGATCGCGTCGATGGGGCGTATAGGGGGAGTGGATGATTATCCGCCCCTATCTTCGTGGATCATGAAATCCGCCATTCCCGTTTTTTTCCTTTTCACCGTATTGTTTTCCTGTACCGCCGCCCGTAAAAATTATAATCCCGATAAGCGTTATGGCCGTCAATCCCTGGAATCGGATTATTCCTTGCTTCAAAAAATCCTCGAAGCCAAACATCCTGCCCTCTACTGGTACACCCCGAAAGAACAGATGGATTTTTATTTCGACAGCCTGCGCAGGCAGATCGCCGATAGCATGACCGCACAACAATTCGGCTGGCAGGTACTGGCGCCCTTGTTGCAAAAAATCCGTTGCGGACATACAAGCTTCAGCATGGACAAGAAATGGCGGAAGTTCATCCGCAACAAGCAAATCCCCGGATTTCCCCTTCAGGTAAAAACCTGGGGCGATACCATGATCGTAACCGCCAACCTCAATAAAAAAGATTCCCTGATCCGAAACGGCATGCGCATCAGCTCCATCAACCATGAACCGGTAAACGAATTGCAGGAAAAAATGTTCCGCTATCTCTCCACCGATGGCTATGCCAACAACATCAATTACAGCCGACTCAGCGCCAGCTTTCCTTACTATCACCGGAATATTTTCGGTATCTATAAGAACTACCGCGTAGGCATAACCGATAGCACGGGCGAAGAGAAAAAATACCTGATTCCGCTCTGGAATCCGGCGGCAGACAGCGTTCAAAAAGACACTGGAAAAAAACCGGTTGAACAGAAAATTTCAGCAAAGGAAAAAAGAATCCTGCGAAGAAAAAGCTTTCGGAGCTTCAGTGTCGACAGCAGCCTCAACAGCGCTACACTTACCCTGAATACATTCAATAACGGACGCTATAAACGGTTGCGGAAGTTTTTCCGATCCTCATTCCGCAGTCTGCAAAAAAACAAGACCGAAAATCTCATTATCGATCTGCGTAACAACGGAGGAGGCAATATCGATCTGTATGTGTTGCTGGCGAAGTATATAAAGGACAGTGCTTTCCGTGTTTCCGACAGCAGCTATGCAAGGGCCAAATCTCTACGCCCTTACACGAAATATGTACAACATGGATGGTTCACCAATATCGGCATGTTTTTCCTGACGAAGAAAGATCGGGAGAACCGATACCGCCTGGGCTATTATGAACGGCATTTCTACCGGCCCCGGAAAAAATATCATTTCAACGGACAAGTGTATGTGATTACGGCAGGCCCGACATTTTCGGCGTCCACCTTGTTTTGTCATGCGGTTAAGGGGCAGAAGAATGTGTTGCTGGTGGGTGAAGAAACCGGAGGGGGCTGGCATGGCAACAGCGGTGTGATGATTCCCGACATCAAACTACCGAACACCCGGCTTCGGGTAAGGCTTCCGCTTTTCAAAATTGTTCAGTACAGGCATGTGCCTCATAACGGAACCGGAGTGATTCCGGATATTCCTGTTCCGCCAACTACAGAAGGGGTAACCCGGCGTATTGACCGGAAGATGGTTTTTGTAAAAGAACTGATTCGCGGGAACAGGACGGGGTACTAGGGTTCCAGAAAAAACGAATCGGCATCATCCAGAAAAGAAAACTGGCTTCTGATTTCTTCCAGCATCTTTTTTTCCAGCAGGATCCCATGATTATCGACATGTTCAGGAGCATGATAGAGCACCTGGCCCAGCGGATCAATCACCATGCTGTCACCACTATGATAAATACCGTTGCCATCGTTGCCCACACGGTTCAGCCCAATCACAAAGCACTGGTTTTCGATGGCCCGTGCTGTCAGCAGCGTTTTCCAGGCATGGCTTCTTTTCTGCGGCCAGTTGGCCACATACAACAACAGGTCGTGTCGGGGAACAACGGTAGCTCTTTCGGCAGGAGGGGCCTGACGGGCCCAAACCGGAAACCGAAGATCATAACAGATCTGAAGGTTGATCTTCCATCCTTTCACGGAAACAATCAACTTCTTGTTTCCTGCGGTATAATGCTTGTCCTCTCCGGCCAGACTGAACAGGTGGCGCTTGTCGTAATAACCGAATTGTCCGTCGGGTTGCATCCATACCAGGCGGTTACAATATTTGCCGCCTTCCAAAGCAATAAAACTTCCCGTTAGTATAGCCTTCTTCTTCCGGGCCACTTCACGCATCCAGCCCATGGTTTCACCCTCCATGGTTTCGGCGAAAGAAGCGGGCCGCATCGTAAATCCGGTGGTAAACATTTCGGGCAATACAATCAGTTCCGTTGGGCCAACATGATTGATAATCTGATCTTCAAAATAATGCAGGTTGGCCTCCTTGTTTTCCCAGACCAGATCTGCCTGAAGGGTGGTGATATGCAGGGTGCTCATTTACGGGGATTGTATTGTATCAGGCTTTCGATATCAGGGTCACCGCTGAGGTTGTTCATCTGCCGCATGATATCGTCGTAACGGTTGGCCACATAACGACTGATCGGCTTTACATCATAAAGTTTGGGGTTGGGCAAACAGGCGGCAATCATGGCGGCTTCCGCCCGGGACAGCTGTGCCGCATCTTTTTTGAAATACTTTTTTGCTGCGGCCTGCACGCCAAAAATACCTTCGCCCATTTCGGCGATATTGAGATACGTGGCCAGGATTTTTTTCTTGCTCCAGAACAGCTCGATCATGAAGGTGAAATACACTTCAAGTCCTTTCCGGAAAAATCCTCCACCCTGCCAGAGAAAAACATTTTTAGCTACCTGCTGGCTGATGGTACTCGCCCCTCTTCTTTTTTTTGTATGCTTCTCGTTGTATTCAATGGCCTTCTGGATGGCCTTCATATCAAAGCCATTGTGTTCGGGAAAAAGCTGGTCTTCGCTGGAAATAACCGCCAGCTTGATGTTGTAGCCCATCTCTTCATAGGAAATATAATCGCGCTTAAGACCATAGCCGCTGATCAGGCTTCCCAGCTGTGTGAGCGTAACGGGAGGCATAAACCAGATTCCGTAAAGGATATAAAGGAACTGCGACACCAAAAGCACAAGTATGATGCGCTTCAGCCTGCTCCGCCATTTTTGCATATCTTTTATTTTACGGTATCAGTTTCTGTGCTCCACGAACTGCAGGGTATATTTTTTTCCCAAACGGATGGGGCGGTTGCCCTTCTTCATCAACAGATAACCGGTTGCTGCAAGCAGGGCGCTTGCGCCCAACAGGGCCGGGCTGAATTTTTCCCGGTCAACCAGCCAGGATATTCCGCCGGCAAGCACCAGCAGGGTACCGCCACCGAACAATGCGGCTCCGCTGGCCTGCCAGTTGAACCGGCGACCCGTTCGGTCAATATAGGCGATATCAGATACCGGTAGCGGTAAATAATATTTCGTCAGTGTATCCATTTTTCCCGAAAAATCGGGCGATGCGAAAACCGAATATACCTTGAGCAGCAGGGAGTCGTTGCGGAGCGACATGATTCTTCCGGCATGATGAACTCCGCGCACCGTGGTAAATCCGATTTCAGAACCGGGAAAATAGGTGAAAACGGTTTGACTGTTTTTCCGCAGCAATAAAAACCCGTTTTGGGCATCTGCATGAACGACGCCGATCAGGGCCATGCAAAGCAGCAGATGTTTTAGTGTATTGTTGCTCATCGGCGCAGGCATTAGCCTTAGTGGGATAAAAACTTAATCAGGAAGCGGGCTTGGGTTGTTTATATACCGGTACGGTACTGCAGGGTTCTCCGTACATGATGCTTTTTGCGTAGGGCCGGAGCATCTTGGTCGCCATGAGATATGCGGCTTCACCAACCGGCTTCTCTCCGCAACCCTTGATGACGATCCGCTTACCGGCATAATCCGGGGCCGGCATGGAAGCGATATTGTTCAGCAACAACTGCTGTTGCACGGCCGGAATGTTTCCGAAAAACACATCAATGCACTCCGGCTGAAGCAGCGAAGCCACCAACATATAGGCCCACTGCGGTACGATGGCATCGGTGCTGCAGGTAACGGCAACCACTTTGTTGCGATAGGGGGAAAGATCAAGTTGGGCAAGGGCTTCGCGGAAAGGTTTCTCCCTGAGCATCAAGCCCATGTATAAATAATCCTTGAGGTCGAATTCCACGATCTCCGCCCCGGGAAAATAATCCTCCAGGTTCAATGTGATCAGCGAGCTTTCACTTACCCTGTTTATGATGGTGTCGGACATCAGCACAAAAATAATCATTATTTCCCTGCAGTCGGGCAGGGCGGGGTACGAACAAAACGCCCGGCCATGAAGACCGGGCTGCTTTGTATATGCGATGAAAGAATTTCGGCTTAATAAATCTCGCTGCGCTTGTCTTTGATATCGGAAATTTTCTTGAGCGATTCAAAAAATCCGGAAGACAATTGTTGGCCAATCGAGCGTGCACGATCGGCAGCCTGCTTGGCAACAGCATCGGCGGGCTCGTCGGGCTTGGTACCGTAAGCGTCTACCTTGATGTAAAAAACACCGGTATTTCCCGAGATAGGATCGGATACCTTGGTTTGATTGGCCTTATTGAAAACGGCTCCGATAACCCTGGGCTCGGCCATGCCGTTTATGAGTTGCGAATTGAACGTGATGCTGGAATCGGCTCCTGCGGGCTGCGCCGGTGTGTTGTAAACCGAGGCAATGCTTTCCAGCGATCCGGTGTTCTTCACCTTGGCGGTGATTTGAGCGGCCTTTTTCATGTTGCGGACCTGGTTTTCCACCAGCGGTCTTGCCGTTGTAGCATCGGGAACGCCCTCCGGAACTACTTTACGGACAGCAGCTACCAAAAACTGATCGCCGATATTGAATGGCTCGCTTACAGCGCCTTCTTTGGATTCAAACGCCCATTTGACAATCTGCCGGGCATCCTGAATGGCACCAAGCTGATAATCGTTTTCTTTCAAGGGAACAGGATGATCAACGCGCACAGATTCCATTCCGTTCTTCTTGATATAGGATTCCAGGGATTTGATGTCGCGAACCTCACCGGAAAGTTTGTTGGCTTTAGCGGTAGCCTTGTTGATGGTTTCTTCGCTGGGAAGAATTTCGCGGGAAAGATAGGCGATACGATAGCAGGGGGTCGGATTCTTCTTTTCGAGGATTTCGATATAATGCCATCCGAAATTCGTTTTTACGGTTTTACGCATCTCCCCTTTTTCATTCAGAAGGAAATCGCCGAATTCAGGAGCGAAGTTTTGTTTGTTCTGAACGGTTGCCACATCAAACGTCATAACCCCTTTGTCCTTATGGGCAGCCTGGTCGGTGCTGTTCTGCGCCTCCAGTGTATCGAAAGGAACACCGGCTGCAATCAAGCCGGCAATGCTGTCGATTTTCCGGTGTGCCAGCGCGGTATCCATGGTGGTTTCTCCGGTTTCGCGGTTCATGGTTCCGATAAGGATGTGGCGGCACTTGATACTGTCGGGCAGAATCTTGGTACCCATCACACGGGCCATCACGAATTCCTTGCCATCGAGGTAGGGACCGAAAACACGGTTTGAACCCAGGGCGATGATGCTGTCTTTCTGTGTACCGGTCACTTTTGATTTCGGCACATAGGCTTCGTCATATTTTCGGGTACTCATGTTGCGGGCCATGAACACTTTCATGTTGGTGTCGGCGGCAAATGATTCGCGGAGCCCTAAAAGGGCGGTATTTACAGTTAGTGTATCGGCAGATGACGGATTGGTGCTGAAGGTGATATAACTGATGAGCCGTCCAGCCTCCTGCTTATACTGTGATTTTCTTTCAGCAACATATTTTACGATTTCTTCGTCCGATACCTTCACTGTGCTGTCGGGGATGACCGTGTAAGGAATGTTCACCATGGAGAGTGTGGCGAATGTTTTCTTCTCGTTGTTTTCGCGGTCGCGCAGCCAGGCCGGATAATAACCGCCCGCAGCGATAAGCCCGTTGTATTTGGTGAACAGCGATTGCAGCTTCATGGGTTCAACCACCTGGGTGATAATGGCATCGCGCTGTTCGCCCTTCGATTTTTTGGCGGTCTGCCACCATTGCTGCGCTTTGGCGATATCATATTTTCCGGTAGTGGCATCGGTGAACGCCTGCTTCAGGGTTTGCGGCGCATCGTCGCTGAACATGGTGGCGGTCAACTCCTGCGGCGAATAGGTGATTCCAATTTTCTCGAATTCTGCAGTAAAGATTTTTTCCGCGGTCAGCTGGTCCCAGGCAGTCTGACGGATCTGATAGAGCTGACTTCCGCTCACCCGTCCGCCATACTGGTCTTCCATCTGCTTTACCTTGGCTGCAAACTCTTCGTTGCTTACCGCTTTTCCATTGACGGATCCTATGGTGGTATTTCCGCCTGAATTCATCCGGTTGCCGCCCAGATTCGCATCCATAAGAATAAAGCCGATAAGACTGATGGCAATTACTGCGATGATGATGGCAGCTCCTTTTTCACGAATTTGCTGAATGATCTGCATTGTAGTGCTATATTATTATAATGGAGCGCAAAAATAGGGCAAACAGGGTATTTATCCACAAAAAATCAAGAGGAAAAAGGGTTCGGAATTGGGCATTTCAGCCGGAGGGGGAACCAGGATACAGATGAAATTTGTAAACAGGATGAAGCGAAATGTTTACCGCCTCACTTGCTCCTGGTTATCCACAGGATAATGTTGACAGAGGCACTGCGAATTGGTATAAGTTCCTTTTCCGGAAAAAGTTCCGGGGGAATTTAGTCGGATAACTTTGCTGAAAATTGAAGGCAGGAGGTAAAATTGTGGGTTAAAGGGAATTTTTTAACAGGCAGACAAACAGAGTGGATTTTTATCAGGTAATGATTTTTATCAACAAGGGTTTTGAGATAAATCATGTGGATTTCAGATCAAAACAGGTAGAGTGCCTATGAGAACAGGATTATGATTAAGAATTTTTATCTTGATAAACTGTGGAAGTGATGTTGATGATTTATGGAACGGGTTATAATGAAGTGCCTGAATCAATCTGTCCACATATCAACAGCCTTAATAGTAACCGGCTTTTTTTAAAAAATT
>CAZZLI010000110.1:0-9671 GCA_964655055.1 uncultured Ferruginibacter sp. | reverse complement strand
ATTGCTACAATGCTACAGAAAAAGAGCGAAAACCGCCCAATTTCAAACCTATTTTTTCATGAATTCTGAAGCCGGGTCCAGCAAAAAAGGCATTAAGGAAAAGCGGAAAAACGCTACCGGCTCATTCATAGCGCAGGGCTATGATGGGGTCGAGCCGCGAGGCCTTGATGGCAGGAAGCAAACCTGCTGCCAGGCCTACGATGCTGCAGACCACCACACCCGCACCCACCCAGGCCCAGGGAATGACAAAGCCGGTTTTCAACAACAGGGCTACCAGATTGCCGAGGAGGATGCCGGCCAGAATGCCTACTACCGCACCCAGCAGGCTGATGATCACCGCCTCCCATAGAAACTGGGCGCGTACTTCAGATGCCTTTCCGCCGATGGACTTGATGAGTCCGATTTCCCGGGTACGCTCGTTGACGGCCACCAACATGATATTCATAAGACCGATGGCCGCGCCAATAAGGGTGATGAGCGCTATAGCCAGGGTGGCATATTTCAGGAAGCCCAAATTTTTTATGAACGATTGCACGATGCTGTCGCTTTTATCGACATAGAAATTGTCGGCATCCTTGACCAACAGTTTGCGGATAGGCCGAAACACCCCCACGGCTTCACCCACGGCCACATCCATCATCTTCATATCGGGCACCTGCACGGCAATGTTGTAGGACTTTCCGTCGGAACCGAAAATCCTGCGGATATTATTGTAGGTGGTGATGACCACCTTATCGGCATTCATGAAGGCGCTGCTGCCCTTGTCTTTCAACACACCGATCACCCGGTACTTGCTGTTGGCCACCGTGATAACCCGGTCCAGCGCTTTCTCCGCCTTGTCACTATAGAGTTTTCGTGCCACCACACTGCTGATCACACATACGCTCCGGCCGCTTTCCACATCAGCCTCGCTGAAATTGCGGCCGGTAAGCAGTTCATAGCCGTTGATGGCCAGATAGTTCACATCGCCGCCGATGAGCCGGATATCGGGACTGGTTTTCACCGAAGCCTGGCTCACGATGATCCCGGCCGGTCCGGCCAAAGCAATGCCCACCCGTGCCGGAAAGCGGAAATTCCTGCTGAAGGCCCGGGCTTCATCGAAAGTAATAACCCGTCCTTCCTTAGCTACCCTGGAGCGCACATTGCGCCGGGTCACGCGGGCATCACCCCGGGGCGGGCCGCCGAAACGCACCGTGCGTTCGCGGTGTCGCAGGCTGAAGGAGTTCGCGCCCATGGTTGAAAAACTTTCAGTCAGGCTGATGTTGACCGCCTCCACCGCGGTAATGATGGAGATGAGGGCCATAATGCCCAAAGCGATAATGATAACGGTAATGGTTGTACGAAGACGGTTGCTCCTGACGGTCTGGAAGGAAAGCGCTATGGTGTTCCGGAGCTTCATCTTATACGAAAGTGAAATTACTTTTAGCCCAAAAAATTTCCCGTATAATGCCGATGTGATAGCTGTTTGGGCCAATTATATTGGTACATTACAGATATCCAATCGGTATTAATTACAGAAACAAAGATAAACCCTAAGGGTGGGTGGCGGGTAAAATAGGGATGAGCGGTCAGGATGCTGAAGCCACCGATTCGCGTAGTTCATCCGATAGGCTGACCAGCAACTTATCAATCCGCTGTCCGTCCATATCGATGATTTCGAAGCGGAAGCCGCGCCAGCTGAACGATTCGCCTGTGGCGGGAATATGTTCGAGCTCGTGCAAAACGAATCCGGCCACGGTATCGAACTCGTGTTCACCCTCGTTCATCCATTCGGTTTTTTCGAAGCGGCTCAGGAAATCGTAGAAGGCGATCTGGGCATCGACCAGATAGGTGCCGTCGGGGCGCTCCACGATCTGGTACTCCTCCTGGCCGCTCTGGGGCACATCGCCCACGATCGCTTCCAGGATGTCGTTGAGGGTGATCATGCCTTCCAGGGTGCCGTATTCATTTACAATGAAGCAACTGTGGATACGGGTGGCTTTTATCTTTTCGAGCAGCTGATAGGGACTGTTGTTCTCCGGTACGAACAAGGCAGGGCGCGCGAGGGTATGCAGGGGTACGTTCTTTTCAGCGCGAAGCAGTTCCTTGAGGTAAATAATCCCCTTGATGTCGTCAACCGTCTTGTCGCAAACGGGATACGTGGAATAGATGATATCCCCGCCGCGGTCGATGACGGTTTGGACCGTATCGTTCATGTCGAACCATACGATTTCGGTGCGATGGGTCATGAGCCCGGTGATCTTGCGGTCACCCAGATGGAAGACCCGTTCAATGATCTCCTTTTCTTCTTCCTCGATAGTACCGTATTCGCTTCCCTCGGAAATCATGGCCTTGATTTCCTCTTCGGTAACCGCCGCATCGCTGCCTTTTTTGACATTTAAAATTTTGAAGATGAAATGCGTGATGACGTTGAGCAGCCATACGATGGGATGGGCGATGGCCGAGAAGAAGTTCATGGGCTTGGCGACTACACGGGCAATCTTTTCGGCCTGGATCATGCCCAGACGTTTGGGAATCAGTTCGCCGATCACGATGGACAGGAAGGTGACGACAATGACGATCAGCACCGTGGAAATGGTGGAAGCATAAGGCTTCAGCAATTCAAAACGTTCGAAGAAAGGCACTAGGTTCTCGCTGAACTTTTCGCCCGAATACACACCCGTAAGGATGGAGATCAGGGTGATGCCGATTTGTGCGGTGGAAAGGAATTTTTCGGGATTTTCAGCCAGGTCGAGGGCGGCCCGGGCCTTCTCGTCGCCTTTGTTGCTCATTGATTCCAGCCTGCCCTTGCGGGCGCTGACCAGGGCGATTTCGCTCATAACGAAGAGGCCGTTGACCAGCATGAGTACCAGCAATATGAAGATCTCCATGTGTTTCGGGGTTAGGGAACACACCGGCAACGGCGGTTCGTGCATCAAATATAAGGCTTGGGTGGCAAGTGGCTCATTCCTTTACAGCCACCATGATCAGGCGCGGGGAATGCAGCGGGTCGAACGGGGTAAACGAATAATCACCGAAGGTTTCGGTGATGCGGAGGCGTTGCGGGGTGAAGAGTAGCCTGAAATCGTCCAGGGTGAAGCGGGCCACTTGTTCGGTGAACTCCCCTTCCACTCCGTTGATCACATCGTGTACTTGTATACGTTTGAAGAGATGGTCAGCATCGGACCATTTGGAAATCCTGTATTCTACCCCGCCTATATACTCGGTGGATTCGGCAACAGGTGCATTGCCCAAAGGACCGGCATTGATATAATCAAGTACGAAGACACCGCCCTTCACCAGAGAGCCGGCGATACTGCGGATGGCTGCGGCATGTTCGCGCCAGGTGTCGAAATACCCGAAGCTGGTGAAGAAGTTGAACGCGTACTGAAAGTAGTTGATGTAAAAGCTCTGTCGCATGTCGTGCCGGAAGAACTGCAGGTTGGACCCTTCCGATTGTTTCGCACCGGCGATGCTTTCCTCACTCAGGTCAATACCCGTGACATCGAATCCCAAACGGGCCAACTGCACCGCATGCCGTCCCTTCCCGCAGGCTACGTCCAGCATCCGGCTTCCCGGAGCTGGATGGAGATGCTGCACTAACCGGTCGATGAAGGCAGCCGCCTCCTGTTCATCGCGATGCCGGTACAGCCGGTGGTAGTAGGGCGAATTGAACCAGTCGTGGTACCAGGCGGTTTGACTCATGATGGGACTGAAAGCGTTTTCAGGGAAGGGTTAAGGAACAAGGTGAAGATGAATTATTTATCGCAGATCAAAGAAAGGTTTTGATGAAAAGCACCAGCAAGCCGTAGATCAGTGTGGTGATGAAGATGCCTTTTGCCGTCTGGTCTTTGCGCCGGTTGATAAAGATGGTGAAGAACAGTGCATTGAGCAGCAGCGAAACGCTGAGGCCGGCCGACAAGGTCTTAAAGCCGGGTTCGTTCAGCATAAACTGCACTGTTTCACGGAAACTGAACAGGCTGAATTTTCCGAGTTTGAGCAGCAGCAGGCCTACGAGGGGTGAAACGGTTCCCAGCAGCAGGCCGAAGGGCAGATTGTCTTTGTTGAACAACATCAGATGCGGAAGGTTTTGGCGAGTGCCGATTTCAGGGCATAGTTGGTCAGGTCGAACTGCACAGGCACGATGCTTACATAATTGTTTTTGAGCGCCCATACGTCGGTGTCCCTACCCTTGTCGAAATTGATGAACTCGCCGGTGAGCCAATAATATTTCTTGCCCTGCGGATCTTTTCGCTCCTCGAAATCCTCCTCGTACTTGGCATAGGCCTGTCGGCAGATCCTGACGCCCTTTATGAGTTCCAGCGGCACTTCGGGAATATTCACATTCAGCAGCAGGTGCTTGTCCTGACGCGAAGCCAGCAGCCGGGTGACGATGGCCCGCACATAATACTCGGCGGGTTTGAAATCGGCTTCGTAGCGGTAGTCGACCAGCGAAAAGCCCACGCTGGGAATGCCTTCGATGGAGGCTTCCATGGCGGCACTCATCGTGCCGCTGTACAGGACATTGATGGAATGGTTGGCCCCGTGGTTGATACCGCTGAGGCAGATATCGGGCTTGTAGTGCAGGATCTTGTCGACCGCCAGTTTCACGCAATCAACGGGTGTGCCGCTCACCTGCCAGGATTCGACGCCTTCGAAGATTTCAGTTTTGTGCATGCGCAACGGCTGTCCGATGGTGATGGCATGGCCCATCCCGCTCTGGGGTTTGTCGGGCGCCACCACAATCAGTTTGCCGAGGTCTTTCACGGCACTGACCAGGCTTCGTATACCCGGTGCCGTTATACCGTCGTCGTTGGTGATGAGGATGGTCGGTTTCTTCTTCGCTTTCGCCATAAGGTTTTTGGGTTTGGAATGCAGGGTCGGAGCTATCGGTTAGAAGGGCAACCATCCTTTGCCCAGCGCGGTGCGGAAAGGCCAGGGGATTGCGGCGAAAATCAGCAGAAGGGATATCCCGTAATAGATCAGCGTCCGGCGGTGACGGGCAGTATCGGTTCCGGCTTTTTTGATGAATACCCGGCCCAGATGCACCAGCAACCAGGCCAGCAGCATCATGGAAAGATGTTCAAGGGCGAAGAATCGGCTGTAGGGGTCTGCCTTATACTGCGAAAACTGCTGCAGCTTTCCGAACCAGCCGTTGCTGAAATAAAGCAACAGACCGATCAGCAGCTGTATGTCGCAGCTGATCATATAGAACAGGCCGGTGCGGTTGTTGGATGCAGTATAGGATTTCCCGGAAAGGACGGCGGAAAAGGAGGAAAGTACGGCCCATAATCCCAGCAGCACCACGGCCCAGCGGAGCAGACTGTGTACAATGATCAGTGCGTTGTTCATAAATTTTTTTTTGTGAAGCAGAATTTGTCGAATCCGCAGCAAGGCAAAAATACAGCCCTAAGCCCAATGATGATGAGAAAGACCTTTGCTATCCCCAAGGGGCACCCGTGAAAAAGCGGAAAAAATAAATTTGGTGGTACTAATTATTTTAGTATTTTTGTGCTAATCAAATTAGAAACCTATGTCAGTTGCAGGAAAAAATCTGAAATACCTCCGCAAGATGCGGGGCTGGACACAGGAGGAATTTGCGACCAAGCTTGGTGTGAAGCGCTCGCTGATCGGAGCCTATGAAGAAGAGCGGGCCGATCCGCGGCTGGAGGTGCTGGAGATTGTGGCGGATATTTTCAAACTTACGCTCGACGATCTGCTGTTGCGTGATGTCAGCAATCTCGGTGGCAGTTATTTGGCCCGTCGCCGACAGCAGAAGATGATGCAGTCGGCCGACCGGAACATCATCCATTTTGTTCCCGTGAAAGCGGCGGCCGGTTATCTGGCCGGTTATGCCGATTCGGAATTCATCGACGAGCTGAACACCTTCACGCTGCCCATGCTTTCGGGCGGTAACTATCGGGCCTTTGAAATCATCGGCGACAGTATGCTGCCCACGCCCAGCGGCAGTATCATTGTGGGTGAGAAGGTGGAAGGAGGGGCCGAAGAGGTAAAGAACAACCAGGCCTATATCGTAGTCAGCCGCAACGAGGGTATCGTGTACAAGCGGATTGTAAAGAACAACAAGATCCGGAATAAGTACACCCTGGTAAGCGACAATCCGCAGTTCCAGCCTTATCAGGTGAATGTGGAAGATGTGCTGGAACTCTGGCTGGCCAGAACGGTGATCAGCAAGGTCAGCCAACAGCAGCGCTGGGATCTGGATTCATTGTCCAGCCTGGTCAACAACCTGCAAAGCCAGGTCACCACACTTAAAAAGAAACTCAATTGAATCCCGGATGCCCGGAACCCGGCCCTGCCGTACTCCCCGGCGTCTTCGCATAGATGAAAACTGACCTGTTACCGCACCGGAAGGTGCGGTAATGGTGCATAACTTTTAGCCGGTGAAAACAGTTTCGCCGCTACTTTTATCTTCTTCAATTATCTGTTATAGATACATCCATTAACCAACAAAAAAACAAACATGATCAAGCTGCAAATCATCGGCAATCTTGGGAAAGATTGCATCCTCAAGGAAGTAAACGGTAAAAATGTGATCAATTTCAGCGTAGCCCACACTGAAAAATACAAGGACTCTCAGGGTAACCCCCGGGAGAAAACCACCTGGGTGGAATGTGCGTACTGGACCGAGAAAACCGGAATCGCCCCCTACCTGCTGAAAGGTCAAACGGTTTATGCAGAAGGAAGCCCTGAAGCCGACGGTTACCTGAACAAGGAAAACCAGCCTGCTGCCACCTTGCGTATGCGGGTGCAATCGGTTCAACTGCTGGGCAACCGCAACAGCAATAACAATATCGGAAACCAGGATGCCATGAGCGGTGCAATGGCCGGCGGTTACGCTGCAGCACCTGCGGCGGCCCCCATGGCGGTGCATACCACAGCAGCCCCGGTTGCAGGGGCTGAAGGCGGAGACCTTCCGTTCTGACCGGATTCATTCAATCACAAAACCGTGTTTCCACAAAAACACGGTTTTTTTTTGCCCGGCTGGATGAAGCCATTATTGGTCAACACACCTGTATCCGAATTTGATTATTTTAGCCCCCCACTAACGGAAAAGCTCCATGCCCCTTAAAATTGCCCTGCTCGACCTATATGACGGAGCCGAAAACCAGGGCATGCGCTGTTTGCGGGAACTGCTAAACCAGTTTGCCGATCATGCCGGTGAAGCGGTTGTCTGGAACGAATATGAGGTCAGAAAAAAAATTGAGCTACCCGATCTTTCCTACGACATCTTCCTGTCCTCGGGCGGACCGGGAAGTCCGCTCGACAGTGAAGGCAGCGACTGGGAAAACGCCTATTTCAACTGGCTGGAGAATCTGGTGAAATGGAACCGGCAGGAATCGCATACCGGAAAAAAATTCGTCTTCTTCATCTGTCACTCCTTTCAACTGGCCTGCCGGTTTTTCCGTGTAGCCAGGGTCTGTAAACGCAAAAGCACTTCATTCGGTGTCTTTCCTATCCATCTGCTGTACGAGGGCTATTCGGAAACGATTTTCGCGGGAATGCCCGACCCTTTTTATGCAGTGGACAGCCGCGATTACCAGACCCTTGAACCCAATCATAACCTGCTGAAGCAATCGGGAGGAAAAATCCTGGCCATCGAAAAAGAACGCCCGCATGTAGCGCATCTCGAGCGGGCCATTATGGCCTTGCGCTTCAACGAACACATGGTCGGCACCCAGTTTCACCCCGAAGCCGACGCTGTGGGCATGAGCCTGCACCTTCAGACTCCGGAGCGGAAAAAAATCGTGATTGAAAATCATGGCGAAGAAAAATGGAAAAGCATGATTGAACACTTGAACGACCCCGATAAGATCATGTACACCTACAACCATATACTGCCCAACTTCCTGAAAGACGCTGCAAGCCGCCTCAATATCAATCAGCAACGCTGAAAACCTGAAAATCGCCTACCTTCAACCTGTATGGAACCCCAGCTGCGCCAGGCTTTCAACCGACAATTCAATCAGGAGAAGTATGCGCGCTATATGCAGGAAATCGAAGCCCTGCACCCGGGTGCGCTCGATTTCCGGAATGCGGAAACCCCCGTTTTCATTCCTCGCGCATTCAAAAACCAATTGCTCGATGCCTGCGAACACATTGTCGATCTGATCCTCCGGCCCGACTTCATTAAACACACCGAAGATGCGATTCCATCAAACCTCCGGATACCGGGAGAAAAAAGCCACCCCGATTTTCTGGTCTTTGATTTCGGCATCTGTGAAAACGAAGCAGGCGTACCGGAGCCCAGACTCATTGAACTTCAGGGCTTCCCCAGCCTGTTCGCCTATCAGGCCCATCATGCCCGGATAACAGCACAGTATGCGGGTGTGCCCGCCAACTACGATGCTTATCTTAACGGTTACGATGAAGCGAGTTACTTCAACTTGCTGCATAAGATCATTGTGGCCGATGAGGACCCGGAAGAAGTGATTCTGCTGGAAATCTACCCCGAACAACAGAAAACCCGCATCGATTTCCATTGCACCGAAAAGGCATTGGGCATCCGTACCGTTTGTCTGACCGAACTTATTGAAGACGGCAAAGAACTTATTTACCACAGGGAAGGCAAAAAAAAACGGGTGCGGCGCATCTACAACCGCCTTATTGCCGATGACCTGAACAACTATCCGCATCTTCCCCCGGTGGTTGACTTCCGCAAAGAGCATGACCTGAGCTGGGTTTCGCACCCCAACTGGTTTTACCGGATCAGCAAATACACGCTGCCGCTGATCAGCCATCCTTTTGTTCCCCGTACGCATTTTCTAAATCAACTCGAAAAACTTCCCGGGGACCTGCACAACTATGTACTCAAACCCCTGTTCTCTTTCGCCGGTCAGGGCGTGATGATTGATATAGAACGCAAAGACATAGAACAGATTCCCGATCCGCAAAACTGGATTTTGCAGCGGAAGGAGAAATATGCCGACATCATTGCCACTCCCGACGGGCCGGCCAAGGCGGAAATCCGTATCTTCTATTTCTGGGAAAACGGGCAACAAAGACCCCGGGCGGTTCTCAATCTTGCCCGATTAAGCAAGGGAAAGATGATCGGTACACGATACAATAAGGACAAGACCTGGGTGGGCGGTTCGGTTGCTTATTTCGAAAAATAAAAAACAAGCACTCATGCGGAAAGGACAGGAACACTTCAAGCATTTTCTTCAGGAACTGGAAACCCTGATGACGGAGGCCTCACGCCAGAAAAATCCGGCGCTCTATCTCTACAAGCAACCCACACGCACCCACCTCTTCATGCTTGAGGGCCTATGCAGGTGCTACGCTACCCTCCATAACAAGAAGCGTTTTGAATGGATGCGGCACCAGTTCAAACTGCTGGAGGATGCACTCGGCATGATCGATTATTATGACGACATCGCGAAACGGATAGCTCCAAACAAAAAAATACCTGCTGCGGCGAAACACTACATGCAGGCCCAGACCCGGGAAAAAATACAGTACTTTAACGAGCTGCTGGAGGAAGAGCAGTGGACAGGCCATGGACAGAACAAGATCCGGAAAATCCGGAAGAAACTGGAATCTGCAACACAAAGCAGCGAACAAAAGGAACTTGAAGGCATTCGTGATTATTACATCAGTTCCATTGCATCGATCAACAACTTTCTGAAAAAGAAGGGGGCCATCTTTACCGACATGGAAAACGATGTGCA
>CAZZLI010000109.1:0-9762 GCA_964655055.1 uncultured Ferruginibacter sp. | reverse complement strand
AAAAATAAACCGGCTTACGTTGTTTTTAAGGCAGGTCCGGGAATTCTTTCTACCTTTATTTATAATTTTGCTTCGGAACGAGTTTGTATTTTTTCTTCCTCAAACTACCACACCAAAAAAACCAAAACCATGAAAAAGCTGCTGGCTGCGCTTACCGTTCTAGTCATCCTTGCTTCTTGCCGGAAAGTTGAAAACCCTAAACCCCTGAATGCCGAGTCCACTGTAGCGGAACAGGCCATAGCTCCCTTTGCGCTGGCTACCGTAACGCCCAAGAAATTCCTGTTCGACGCCAAAAAAGGGGAAACCGCCGGAAATGCCGACTGGGTAATCGACCAGGACAACAATACGCCGCAGCGCACACCTACTCCGTTGCAATCGACCATTACCGCCACTACCGCAGAAACCTACTGGACAGGTGGCATTTCTGCCTGGGGCATAGCATTGGCCAAGCAGGGCCATACCGTTGAAACCCTTCCTGCCACCGGCACCATCACCTACGGAAGCACTACGAATACGCAGGACCTTTCCCGCTATGATGTATATGTGGTTGATGAACCCAATATCCGTTTCACTACTGCGGAAAAAACGGCCATCATCAATTTTGTGAGAAACGGTGGCGGCTTGTTCATGATTTCCAACCATACCGGAAGTGACCGCAACAATGATGGCTGGGATTCGCCGGCCATTTGGAACGACCTGATGAACACCAATTCCGTGCAGACCAATCCGTTCGGATTTCGTGTTGACCTGGTGAATGTTTCGCAAACTTCAACCAATGTGACCACGGTCGCTAATCCCATCACTACAGGTACACAAGGCACTGTAACCGGAATCATATTCAACAGCGGCGGCTCGGCCACCCTGACTTCCGGCTCTGCCGCCCGCGGCCTTATCTGGAGGAGCGGCACTACGCAAGGACTCACCAATCTGATGGCGGCTTATTCCACATACGGCACAGGTCGGGTGATGCTGATCTGCGACAGTTCACCGGCCGACGACGGTACCGGCGCGCCTAACAACAATCTATTTTTCGGCTGGACCGACTACAACGGCAATCACTCCCGGCTGCACATGAACGCTTCGCTCTGGTTGGCGAAACTGCAGTAATCTCATTCACCATAACAGGCAGTCATTCCGTTTTGAATAATCATGACGGTTAGGGTATTTTTGTATCCTGATGGAGAATTCAAAAAAATACCTTGTAACCGCAGCCCTGCCCTACGCCAACGGTCCGGTACATATCGGGCATTTGGCGGGATGTTATCTTCCGGCCGACATTTATGTCCGTTATCTCCGGGCCTGGAAGCAGCATGTGAAATTCATCGGCGGCAGCGATGAGCATGGGGTTCCCATCACCATCAGGGCCATGAAGGAAGGGGTGTCGCCGCAGCAGGTGGTTGACCGCTACCATGCGCTGATCAAAACCTCCATGGAGGAGATGGGCATTTCGTTCGACATCTATTCCCGCACCAGCAGCCCCGTTCATCACGAAACAGCATCCGCATTTTTCCGCAAGCTCTATGATGCCGGAGTTTTCGAGCAGAAAACCACCGAACAGTATTACGATGAAGCCACCGGAACCTTTCTGGCCGACCGCTACATCACTGGTACCTGTCCGGTTTGTTCGACCCCCGGAGCCTACGGCGACCAGTGCGAGAAATGCGGCAGCTCCCTCTCGCCCGAACAGCTGATTGATCCGCGCAGCGCACTCAGTGACTCAGTGCCTGTTAAAAAACCAACGACACACTGGTATTTTCCGTTGAATCAATACGAAGACTGGCTGAAGCAATGGATCCTCGAGGGGCATAAGGAGTGGAAGAACAATGTCTACGGGCAGTGCAAAAGCTGGCTCGACAGCGGACTGCAGAGCCGGGCCATGACGCGCGACAGCAACTGGGGCATACCGGTACCGGTTGAGAACGCAAAGGGAAAAGTCTTATATGTGTGGTTTGATGCCCCCATCGGCTATATCAGCGCCACGCGAGAACTTACACCCGACTGGGCCGATTACTGGTGCAATCCCGATACAAGCCTTGTGCATTTCATCGGAAAGGACAACATCGTATTTCATTGCATCATCTTTCCGGCAATGCTGAAGGCGCACGGCGGTTTTGTACTGCCCGAAAATGTGCCTGCCAATGAGTTCCTCAATATTGAAGGCGAGAAAGTAAGCACCAGCCGCAACTGGGCGGTATGGGTGCATGAATACCTGAAAGATTTTCCCGGCGGAGAGGATGTGCTGCGTTATGTGCTTTGTGCCAACGCCCCCGAAACCAAAGACAATGATTTCACCTGGAAGGATTTCCAGGACCGCAACAACAGCGAGCTGGTCAGCATCTTCGGCAATTTCGTCAACCGCACCTGGGTGCTCATGCATAAGCTCTGCGGCGGTAAAGTTCCGGCGCTGCATCAGGATCGTATAGATGAAAAGGACCGTGAACTCATTCAGGCCGTTGCAAACACACGCGATGCGGTGAGCAGCCAGATCGAAACCTTTCATTTTCGCGATGCCCTTTTTGCCGTGATGGATCTTGCACGAACCGGCAACCGCTATATGCAGGAGAAGGAACCCTGGATCCTTGTCCGCAAAACAGAACCCGGTGCCGCGGGCATCAGCACCGAAGAATCAATGTCGGCCCGCAAGGATATTGATAACTGCCTGCATTACTGCCTGCAACTCACGGCCAACCTGGCCATACTCATCAATCCCTTCTTACCGTTTACGGCCAACAAGATGCTGCACATGATGAAGGTGGTGGACAAGATGCTCGACTGGGAGAATGCCGGCCGTATGGATCTTTTACGCACAGGGTATAGCCTGCGTGAACCCCGCCTCCTGTTCCGCAAGCTGGAAGATGCTGAAATAGCCGCACAGGTGGAGAAACTGCATTCGGGATTGGTCAAGCAAAAAAATACAACAACCATGGAGAATACGAATTCCGCTGCAGAACCTGTTCAGCGCGTTCCCGCTGCAAAAGCGCCGATCGTGTATGAGGATTTTGCCAAACTGCAATTGCTTACCGGAACGATTGTCACTGCAGAAAAAGTGGAGAAGGCCGACAAGCTGCTCAAACTGCAGGTGGACATGGGCAGCGAAGTGCGTACCATCGTCAGCGGCATCGCCCAGCATTTTGAAGCCGAGGCCATCATCGGGCGTCAGGTGGTGGTGGTGGCCAATCTTGCACCCCGGAAAATGCGCGGCATTGAAAGCAACGGCATGATTTTGATGGCGGAAGACAAGGCCGGTAAACTTATTTTCGTTTCTCCGGAGAAATTTACCGACAACGGCAGTGTGGTAAGCTGATAAACAATCTGCTTATTGCGGGTTAAAAACATAACGGCATGCTCAACAGGAAGATCAGGAAGATTGCGGTTTTGGGTAGCGGTGTAATGGGCAGCCGTATTGCCTGTCATTTTGCAGGAACCGGAATACCGGTATTGCTGCTTGACCGGATTCCTGAGGGTATCGACGCATCGGCTCCCGCACCGGTGCGGAACAAACTAGTCAACGATGCATTGGCGGCCGCAGTGGCCTCCAATCCTTCGCCCCTCTATTTTGCCGATGCCCGGAAGAAAATCACTACCGGAAATTTTACCGATAACCTTGCAGGCATTGCCGACTGCGACTGGGTGATTGAAGTGGTGGTGGAGCGGCTTGATATCAAACGGCAACTGCTGGAGCAGGTGGAACAATACCGCAAGCCCGGAACGCTGATCACCACCAATACTTCGGGCATTCCCATACATCTGATTGCCGAAAGGCGGAGCGATGATTTCAAGAAGCATTTCTGCGGCACTCATTTCTTCAATCCGCCGCGCTACCTGCGCCTGCTCGAAATCATTCCCACCCCCGATACCGACAGTTCGGTGATTGCATTCCTGATGCATTATGGTGATGTGGTGCTCGGAAAAACCACCGTGCTCTGCAAGGATACTCCGGCCTTCATCGCCAACCGCATTGGTGTATATGCCATCATGGCCATTATGCAGGTGATGGAAAAACTGCAACTCAGTGTGGATGAAGTGGATGCACTAACCGGCCCCGTTGCCGGAAGGCCGAAGTCGGCCACCTTCCGCACGGCCGATGTGGTGGGCATTGACACACTCGTGAAGGTGGCCCAGGGCGTTGCGCAAAACTGCCCGGATGATGAAGATGCCGGCACCTTTGCCATTCCCGCATGGCTGCAAACGATGGTGGAAAAGAACTGGCTGGGCGATAAGTCGGGCCAGGGGTTTTTCATCAAAACAAAGGCTGCCGACGGTTCTAAGGAAATTAAAACCCTCAACCTGGGTACCCTGCAATACGAGCCGCGCCGCAAGCCGGCCTTCCGTACCCTCGAAGAAGCGAAGCCGGTGGACAATCTTTCCGAACGGCTTCGGTTACTTTTTGCCGGCTCCGACAAAGCGGGTGAATTTTTCCGCATGTTCCATTACCGGCTCTTCGCGTATGTCAGCCACCGCATTCCCGAAATCAGCGATGAAATTTACCGGATCGACGATGCATTGAAAGCCGGTTTCGGCTGGGAGGCCGGGGCTTTCGAAAGCTGGGATATCCTGGGCCTGCTGCCGGTTACTGTCGCCATGAAAGCGGCCCATCACCGCGTTGCACCCTGGGTGGAGGAGATGATTGCCTCCGGACATACCGCATTCTATCGTACCGAATCGGGAAAGCGTTTGTACTATGACGTTAGTACCCGAACCTATCTTCCCCTGCCCGGAGCTTCCGACCTACTGGTCTTGCGCCATTTTTCAGATAACCGCGTTTGGAAAAACAGCGCCTGCTCGGTCTACGATCTGGGTGATGATGTGCTTGGGCTGGAATGGAATACCAAGATGGGCAGTATCGGGGGTGAAGTGCTGGAAGGCATACAGCGGGCTATTACGCTGGCTGAATCGGGATACAAGGGATTGGTCATCGCCAACGAGGGCCCGCAATTCAGCGCCGGGGCCAATGTGGCCATGATTTTCATGCTGGCCATCGAGCAGGAATATGACGAGATCGATATGGCGGTGCGGTTGTTCCAGCAAACTATGATGCGGGCCCGTTACTCTTCGGTACCTGTTGTGGTGGCGCCGCACGGACTTACGCTTGGCGGTGCCTGCGAGCTCAATCTGCATGCCGACAAAGTGGTTGCAGCCGCCGAAACCTATATCGGTCTGGTGGAAGCAGGCATCGGCGTAATTCCGGGAGGGGGCGGTACCAAGGAGTTTGTGTTGCGTGCATCGGACGAACTGCATGCCGGCGAGGTGGATATCAATACCATCATGAACCGTTTTCTCACCATTGCCACCGCCAAGGTGGCTACTTCTGCGCATGAGGCTTTTTCGCTGGGCATCCTGCGGCCGGGGACTGACACGGTTTGTCCGAATCTTTCACGACGGATTTCCGAAGCCAAAAAAGCGGTGATCCAACTTTTTGATTCCGGCTATGTGATGCCGGCACAGCGTAAGGATATCCGTGTCATGGGCCGAACAGCCATGGGCACCATGCTTGCGGGAATCAACGGGATGCAGCGGGCAGGATATGCTTCCGCGCATGACGGGCTGGTCGCAAAAAAGCTCGCGCATGTGATGTGCGGAGGCGATCTCAGTCAGCCCACTACGGTATCGGAACAATACCTGCTCGACCTGGAGCGGGAAGCCTTCCTGAGTTTATGTGCTGAGAAAAAAACACTGGAGCGGATGCAGCATGTGCTCAAAACCGGCAAGCCGCTGCGGAACTGATGCCTGTCAGTCTGCAGGCTCCCGGAAGGCGAAACTTTCCGCAATCATCCGGTGAAAATGGTGCGTGCCGGTTTCCCGGGTAACGGAATAGCGACCTTGTTTGTAGAGCCGCGAACGGATGCCCCGCTGTACATTCTCCACGATTTCCTCATCTTCTTTCTCCACTCGGTCGAGGTTGCTGCCTGCACCCTTGTCGTATTTCTCTTCCTTCCACATGAACACCAGAAAATCCACCCGCGTTTTGTCGGGCGCTACAGGATTGACCACATTCACCGAAAGGCCCCAGGGATAGAAGTTGAACATCAGGTTGGGGTAGACCCAGAAATAGTAGGCGGCGATTTTTTGTCCGTAATCCACCGAGCCCGGAGGCAGGTCGAAACAGTCTTCCCCGTCTTTACCCACTCCAATCTGCAGGCTTGAATGTTCAAACAGTTCGGTGGTGTAGTCGGTGTAACTGAGTGCAGCGTTGAGTCCGGCATGCACGAAGGGAATATGGAACCCTTCGAGATAGTTTTCGCAATAAAGGGCCCAGTTGGCTTCTACGTGATAGGTCTTGCCCAGATCGGGCCGGTAGCTGAATTCGCCGATGGGCAGCCAGTGCATGCGCTCCATCATATCCTTCAAATAGACTGAAGCATTGCTGTTGGGTTTTAGCGCGGTGAACAGCAGGTTGCCCCATTCGAAAAGGGGCAATTTGCTGAGGTTATCCTCTTCAGCGGGAAAATCTTCCACTTCCCTGAACTCGGGCATGGATAGCATCTTGCCTTTCAGGTCGAAGATGCGGCCATGGTAGCGGCAGCGGAGGTGGGCCGCCTTGCTGCAGGCGCTCCCTGCAATCAGGTTTCCCCGGTGGGTGCAAACATTGCTGAGGCAGTTGACCTGCCCATCACGGTCGTGCGTCAGTATCAGCGGTTCGTTGAGGTAAGGGTCAAGCAGGGTGAAGGGATAAAGATCGCCGGGGAACTTCACCATCTCGCGGCACCCGATGAACTGCCAGGAATGCAGGAAAATCTTTTCCCGGGCCGCTTCGAACCAGCGCGTGGAAGTATAGAATTCCGTGTCGAGGGTTTTGGCCTTCGCGATGTTCGGGTCGATGAAGAAGGGATCCATACCGTTCATTTATGTTGAAGGTAGGTAAAGGGCGGGGATTGGTGAAAGGTTTCTTGGCTATGACTATCTGTTTTGATTATCCTGAGTCAAAGACTCAGGATAGCAGCATCATCGGAGACCCGGAACAGCCCTGCCTGACAATAGTTTGTCCTCCGATCTCAAAACCTTTCAAACCGCTCAATACAGCATCCTTGTTTTGATCGTGCCCTTGACCTTCCTTAAGATTTCGAGCGCGTTTTTGCTGAGTCCTTTATCCACATCGAGTACCACATAGCCAATTGCTTCGTTGGTTTTCAGGTACTGGCCCAGAATGTTGATGCGGTGCGCCGATAGTGCGGTATTGATTTCACTGAGCACCCCGGGCATGTTGGTGTGGATATGCAGGATGCGGTGTGTGCCTTCCTGAGGCGGCAGGTTGAGTGCCGGTATCGTATGGCTGCCATAGGTGGCGCCTTTTTCAAGATAGTTGAATAGTTTCTGACTCACATCGGCCGCAATGTTCTTCTGCGCTTCCAGCGTACTTCCCCCGATATGCGGTGTCAGCAGCACATTGGGCAGGCCCTGCAGGGGACTGTAAAACAAATCGCCGTTTTTTTCCGGCTCCACCGGAAACACATCGAGCGCGGCGCCGCCCACGTGACCGCTTTTGAGTGCTGCAGCCAAGGCTTCCTGATCGACCACGCCGCCGCGGGCATAGTTGATCAGCAGGCTGCCTTTTTTGAAATGACGAAGCAGCTGTTTATTGACCAGGTTCATCGTATTCGGTTCCTCGGGCACATGCAGGGTAACGATATCGGACTGACCCACCAGCTCGCGCAGGGTGCGGCATTCGGCGGCGTTGCCCAGTGGTAATTTAGTTTCGGTATCATAGTAAAGCACCTTCATGCCTAATCCTTCGGCCAGCACACTAAGCTGGCTGCCGATGTTGCCGTAGCCTATGACTCCCAGCGTTTTTCCGCGCAGTTCGTAACTGCCTGCAGCTTCCTTCATCCAGATACCCGCATGCGCGGCCTTGTTCTTGTCGGGCACGCGGCGGATCAGCATGATGGCCGCACCAATCACCAGTTCAGCTACGCTTCGTGTATTGCTGTACGGAGCGTTGAACACGGCAATACCCGAACGAGTGGCTGCTTTAAGATCCACCTGGTTGGTGCCGATGCAGAAGCAGCCTATGGCCTGAAGACGGGTTGCGGCGGCCAGCACATCGGGGCTGATCTGTGATTTGCTGCGGATGCCCAGCAGATGTACCTGGCGGATCTCGCGGATCAGCTGCTCTTCGCTCAGGGCACCGCTGATCCTGCGGATGTTCGTGTATCCTTCCCTGTTAAAAAAATCGGATGCGGCCTGGCTGATGTTTTCAAGAAACAGGATGTTGATTTTTTCCTTGGGATAGCTGGTTGTGTTTTTGCCGCTCATGAGTATTGCCTTATTTTGCAAAGATATCCCATGACTACCAATGCCGTAAATTCACGAAACCCCTACCACTGCCGGAGTTCTGTCGCCGGCCTGCTTACCGTTATCCTGTTCCTTTTTTCCTGTGGTGGTCCCGGCGGAAAAGAAAAAGCCGGAAAAACGCCCCTGCTCAAACGTACCCCCGGTATCGCGTTCACACCCATCGACCCCATCTACCAGAAACGCCTTGCGGATTCCTGCCGCGTATGGTACGATACCTTCCTGATGGCCCGGAATTTCAACGGGGGCATGCTGGTTTCCAAAAACGGTACGGTTGTGTTTGAAGCGTACAACGGTACCGCCCACCTGCCGGGAACCGATACCATCAATGCCGCCACGCCTATGCATGTGGCTTCCGTATCAAAAACCTTTACCGCGGTTGCCGTGCTGCAACTCGTTCAGGAAGGCCGCATCCGGCTCGATGACAGCCTGCAACGGTTTTTTCCGGAATTCAACTATCCGGGGGTTACCGTGCGCACGCTGCTCAACCACCGAAGCGGATTGCCCAACTACGTGTATTTCATGGAAAAGCTGGGCTGGCCGGCCGACAGCATGGCCACCAATCGAGATGTATTCGATTACCTGGTTTACCGGAAAGCCGGACTCACTACCATCGAGAAGCCCGATACCCGCTTCAGTTACTGCAATACCAACTATGCCCTGCTGGCCCTGCTCATTGAACAGGTGTCGGGGAAAAACTACCGTCAATACATACACGAAAAAATATTCCGGCCCCTGGGTATGAAGAACAGCTTCGTGTTCGATACGTCCCTGTTCCGGAACGCCGTGCCCAGTTACGACTGGCGCGGAACCGAAATGGCCGTCACCTGCCTCGATGCGGTGTACGGCGACAAGAACATCTATACCACACCCCGCGATCTGCTGCGCTGGGACAATGCCCTCTACGATACCGCCTTTCTCAGCGCCCCGCTGCGTGTAGCGGCATTCACACCCTATAGCAACGAGAAGCCCGGCATCCGCAACTACGGGCTGGGCTGGCGCCTCTTCCTATTGCCTTCGGGAAAGAAGATCGTGTACCACAATGGCTGGTGGCATGGCAACAATGCCACCTTTGTGCGGCTGCCTCAGGACAGCGCCGTGATCATCGTCACGGGAAACCGGTTCAACCGCAACATCTATCATGCGCGCGAACTGGCCCGGTTTCTGGGCGATTACGGTTTTGACGATGATGAGGAAGAACCCGTGGCTGCCGGGGTTCCGGACGGCGATACTAAAAAACGACAACGTCGTCGTTGATTAATCATTTCTTTATCAATTAATGATGCCACCCCTACGGGGTTTTGATTGCGTTGCGGAACATTGTTCCGGGATAATATCACCTAGCATCATGTCACCCATACGGGGTTTTGATTTCGTTCCATGATGGTGTTATACCGACGGATTTTTGTTTTCGTTCCGATTAATGGATGAGGGATTATTTCGTACGAAAATCATTTATAAATCAGTCCAAAAATT
>CAZZLI010000108.1:0-9850 GCA_964655055.1 uncultured Ferruginibacter sp. | reverse complement strand
TAAGGCCTTCATCATAGTCCTCATGCAATCATACCCATCACAGTTCAGACAATTTTTTTCGTGCAAGGTCGCAACGGAGAGTATGATGACCTATTGCACTTATTAGTTGAGCACAACAGGCTTGAAACCCTGGCTCCACAGGCCATTCAAAGTTGATTGCAGTCCCTAGTTTCCGGACCAGGTAAATCCTGATTCAGACAGCTAATTTTTTCTACAACCTCAGGACCCAATCTGCCCACCGATTTATACCCCAAACCCCCTATTTTTGCCCCGAAAAATTAATCATGTCAGTACTCGTCAATAAGCAATCAAAAGTCATCGTTCAGGGTTTCACCGGCACGGAAGGCACCTTCCACGCCACCCAGATGATTGAATACGGAACCCAGGTGGTGGGGGGCGTTACACCCGGAAAGGGCGGTAGCAAACATCTCGACCGCCCCGTTTTCAATACGGTGATGGAAGCCGTAAAAGGCACAGGCGCCGATGTGAGCATCATCTTTGTTCCGCCGGCCTTTGCCGCCGACGCCATCATGGAAGCTGCCGACGCCGGAATCGGTCTCATTGTCTGTATCACAGAAGGCATCCCCGTTCTCGACATGGTGAAAGTGCGCCATTACCTGCAGGGCACCTCATCACGCCTGATCGGGCCCAACTGCCCAGGCGTCATCACGGCCGACGAATGCAAGGTGGGTATCATGCCCGGATTCATTTTCAAAAAAGGACGAATCGGCATCGTGTCTAAAAGTGGTACCCTCACCTACGAGGCGGCCGATCAGGTGGCCAAGGCCGGACTGGGTATTTCCACCGCCATCGGCATCGGCGGTGATCCTATCATCGGTACCACCACCCGCGAAGCTGTGGAGCTGTTCATGAATGATCCCGATACCGACGCCATCGTCATGATCGGCGAAATCGGTGGCGGCATGGAAGCCGAAGCCGCACGATATATCCAATCTACCGGAAACAAAAAGCCTGTTGTGGGTTTCATTGCCGGACAAACCGCGCCCCCCGGCCGTCGTATGGGTCATGCCGGTGCCATTGTAGGCGGAGCCGACGATACCGCTGCAGCAAAAATGAAAATCATGGTTGAATGCGGCATTCATGTGGTAGCCAGTCCTGCCGATATCGGCAAAACCATGGCTGCAGCCATCGGAACGGTCAAGGCATAAAAAAGCCCCGGAGAACCGGGGCAAATCAGGGTACGCCACTATTCCTAAACCCAAGACATGATTTGGATACCCTAAGGTATCAGGGCAATCAACGCTTCCTTGTTTTTATTGAATGTCAGCGCATCGGCAAGTGTGTAAAACTGCGTGCGGTCGGTAATCCGGTCACGTGCCGCTTTTGCTATGGCCAGTCTGTTGCTGTCGAAATCGAATAAGTCCATCAGTTGCCGCACCTGCGCTGTCGTGAACAGGTTGCCCGCAATCACCCGTTCGGCAAGATTCAGCCGGGTACTTTCGAAAGCCTCATTGCGCAGGCTGCCCAGTAAGTTGCCAAACGCATCGTTATCCATCGGCATCCGGTAAGGATATCCGATTCCGGGATTTCCGGGGATTCCGTATTCCTCCTGGGGCAGGAACTGATTCTGAACAGGCTGCTGATCGACAAAGACCCTGCCGAACCTGTTGATCACGATATCAAGCAGGTGCATGGGGCGCAGATAGAGGTCGGCGGAATAGATGTTCTGCAGGTTGTTCCGGCGGCCGCCCCGGATGCCGTTACGCTGCTGGTACACTTCAATCCGGTGGTAGCCGGGATTTAGCGCGGCAAGTTCAAAGCGGTTCCCGGATGAACTGAACCGGTTGCCGTCGATGACAATGGTCATGGGCCGGTCCAGCGAAGCGCTGATGCTGAGCGACGATGAACCGGGGAAAGCGAATCCGCTCAGGGAGCAGAACGTAAGGGTGATGAGTAAAAGTTTCTTTTTCATAACATGTCCTCCTTTGTATTGAAGATTCAAAACCTGTGCCGTATGCATAGCGGCTTCTGGTAAAAAAAAGTTAAAGCCTCTGGAGCCGGTTGTGGAAAAGATTGCTCTGCATCATCCTTTGCCCGCAAGCGGCTTCATACATTTGCCTGCCTGCTTGCAGCATTGTTCACATCAAACACAGGTTATGTACCTCAAAAAAATTGGATTGACGCTTCTGTGCGTTTTCCTGCTTCAGCACCTGACTATGGCACAGATAAAAAACTATACCGAACGCTGGAAAAAGGTCGAACAGCTGCAGCAGAAAGGGCTGACCGGTTCGGCACGCACCGAGGTGCTCTCCATCATGAAACTGGCGGTGCAGGAGCGTCAGGATGCCGAGCAGATCAAGTGCGCCATGTACCTGATGCAGTTGCGCGATAAGCGTGAGGAAGACAGTGAGGAGAAAAATATTGCCTATGCCGATACGCTGATCACTTCGGCACAGATCCCGGCGAAACAGATTCTGCTGAGCATGCAGGCCGAGATGTACTGGGATTATTTTCAGCGCAACCGCTGGAAACTTTACAACCGCAGGCAGGCCGCGAAAGAAGATGACCGCGACATCAAAACATGGAGTATCGCCAAAATACACCGGGTGATCGGCGAGCGCTACCGGGCATCGCTGGAGAATGAGCCGCTGCTGCGTCGGACGCACGTGGGTCGTTATGAGCCTATTTTGGTTGCCGGTAAAAACACAAGGAACCTGCGCCCAACATTGTTTGATTTGCTTGCACACCGTGCGCTGGAATATTTTGGTTCCGATGAGCGCGACCTGATCCGCCCGGCTGATGCATTCACGCTTAATGATCCGCAGGTATTTGCTCCGGCCGATGCTTTTGCCCGCAGACGTTTTCAGACTGCCGACACGAACAATCTTCATTACACAGCCCTGCAACTTTATCAGCGCCTGCTGGCATTTCACCGCAGTGATGCCAAGCCCGATGCGCTGATTGATGCCGACCTGTTGCGCCTGCGCTTCGTGTATCAGTATTGCGTGCTTCCTGAGAAAGAACAGCTTTATGAACAGGCTCTTCAAAAGTTGTCGAACGATTATGTAACACATCCGGCTTCGGCACAGGCCGACTGGATGCGTGCCGTATTGCTCTACGAACGCGGTTCTTCTTACCATCACCTGAATGCTCCTGCCCATGCCGATGCCTGGCGTTTGGCTGCCGGGATTTGCACTAATGCCCTACAGCGGCATCCCGGCTCGGAGGGCGCTATCAATTGTTCCAACCTGTTGCAGCAAATCCGAACCCCCGAGCTCTCAATGATTTCCGAAAAAGTCAATCTTCCCGGAAAGCCCTTCCGGTCGCTGCTGAAATACCGCAATGCATCCCGGATTTTTTTGCGGGTGGTGCCGGTAACTCATCAGCAACTCAAAACCCTGAACCGCGAGCCGGCCGAAAAACGCTGGCAGGCCTATGCATCCATAAAGCCGCTCAGCGCCTGGAGCCTGGATCCTCCCGATCCGCATGATTACCGGATGCACAGCACCGAAATCAAAATTGATGCCCTTGTCCCGGGGACCTATCTGATTCTGGCCAGCCTCAATGAAGGGTTCACCGGCACGGAAAACATCATGGCCCGTCAGCTGGTCTATGTAAGCAATATCAGTTACGTAAAGGCGGATGAAGGCATGTATTATGCCCTTCACCGCGAAAGCGGTAAGCCGCTCAACGGTATTTCCGTAAAGGTTTGGGAGACCGCGTACGATTATACCACCCGAAACTATGAGGAGACCGCCCGCGAAAAAATCACCACAGGTTCCGACGGCAGTTTCCGCATCAAGGCAAGTGATAACCGGAGGAGTTATGCCCTGCAACTCCGGTCGGGCGATGATGAATTGTATATGAACGATGAATGGCTCAGCGATTTTTATGCAGGCCCCGAAATGCCTGCCGCGCAAACCAGCGCTTTCCTCTTCACCGACCGGTCCATCTACCGTCCAGGGCAGCTGGTTTATTTCAAGGGGATCGTGCTGCGCCGCGAACCCGAAGCTTTGCAAACTCGTGTGCTGTTGGGATTTTCCACAACGGTTGTACTGCGCGATGCCAATGAAAGGCCCCTGGCCGAACTCCGGTTGAAGACCAACGATTACGGCTCCTATCAGGGCAGCTTCCGCTTGCCCGAGGGCTTGCTGAACGGATACTTCACAATCACCGATTCGGCAGGAAACGGACGAACCGACATCCGGGTGGAAGAATACAAGCGTCCCCGTTTCTTCGTCGAACTGAGCAAGCCCGCCGGATCATTTCGTGTAAACGATACTGTTATCGTTCCGGGAAACGCTGCAGCTTATGCCGGCAACAAGCTTTCCGGTGCGCAGGTAACGTACCGGGTGGTGCGCCGCATGCGTTATCCGGTCTGGTGGGGTTACGGCGGCGCTTACGTACGCAGAAAGGGCATGCCTTTCGGACGACAGCAGGAAACCGAGATTGCTTCCGGTACTACCCGCACCAATGAACAGGGCGGGTTTGAGATCAAGTTTGCGGCCCTGCCCGATCTTCTGGTCGACAAGAATGAACAACCGGTATTCTATTATGAAGTAAGCACCGACGTAACCGATATCAACGGCGAAACACGCAGCGGCGAAATCACCGTGGCTGCCGGATATCAACTGCTGCAGCTGGAGTTTCGCACGCCTCAACGGCTGAGCGCCGACAGTTTCAACCGTGTACTGCTTTCCGCAACAAACCTCAACGGTACGGATGAATCCGTTGCCGCAACGGTAAGCATACAGGCCTTGAAGAGCCCGGATCGGATTTATCGGGAACGCTACTGGGAACAGCCCGATCAGTTCATGATTTCCCCGGAAGCCTACACGCGGGATTTTCCTTTTGATGTTTACCGGAACGAAAACGAGGTGAGGAATTTTCCAGTATCGGCAGAGGTCAAACAACTAAGCGGCATGACCGGTAATGATGCTGCGTTTTCCCTGAACGGCCTTCGCCTCACCCGGGGCTGGTACAAACTCATTGCAACAGCGAAAGACCGAAACGGCGAAGCTGTAAAAGCAGAACGTTATGTTTACGTTACTGATAACGGTGTTTCAGATCCGCTTCAACCAATTACGCTTCGCTTCACTGAGGACGGCAAGCTGCCCGGACAGAAACTATCCTCAGCCGTTGGATCGGGTTTCGACAAGGTCTGGTTGTTGAGTTCATTGCGCCGGATGCGTGGAGCCAAACAATATGGCATCCGTGAGCTGGCTGCAGGAACTGCATGGAACAATGATCTGCTGCTTGAGGAATCGGATCGCGGGGGTGTGGAACTGGCTGTTATCTTCGTCCGGAACAACCGGTTTTATTCCCTTCAGGAAAACAAGGCCATACCCTGGAGCAACAAGGAATTAAACATCAGCATCGAAACATTTCGCAACAAGATGCTTCCCGGAGCCGACGAGACGCTTACGCTCAAACTGAGTGGCAGCAAGGGCGAACAGGTTGCCGCCGAACTTTTGGCTACAATGTATGATGCAAGCCTCGATCAGTTCAGGCCGCAGGGCTGGCAGCGCCCCGATGTCTGGCCTATGCTGCAACCCCGGCTGGCCTGGATCCGATACGGTTTTGGTGATGTGGGTTCGGAGCAGTTGTCAATGCGTTCCGAAGGGGTAACCGAAGCTCCGGAAAAAACCTACGACCGGTTGCTCGACATCTTTACCGCTTCAGGTGGTATGCTGGAGTACGGAGGCGTATACCGGAAGGACAAGCTTTCCGGGAGGCCGGTTCCCGCAGCTGCTCCTACACTTGCTGACGCAGCCGATGGCGGAATTGCCAATGCGGCATCCGTTGCAGTTACCGATTCCTCGGGTGTTGGGGCAGGCAAACCACCAGCTTCATCGGGGCAAACGGGTAATCCTTCGGGTATGCGTTCCGACTTTTCAGAAACCGTGTTCTTTTATCCGCAGCTTAACACGGCTGCAGATGGCAGCATAGCAATCTCATTCCGTATGCCGGAGGCCGTCACCCAATGGAAACTGATGTTGTTTGCCCACACCGCCTCAATGGCCAGCGCCAAACTGGAGCAAACTACCGTAACCGCCAAACCGCTTATGGTGCAGGCCAATCCCCCGCGCTTTCTGCGGGAAGGTGATCTTATCTACATCGGTGCAAGGCTGGTGAACCTGAGTGAACAAACGGTTTCGGGCATAGCTTCACTGGAACTGCTCGATGCGGTCACCCGCGAACCGCTGCATTTGCTGAAAGGGTCCACAGGTGAACCCCGGCAGTTTTCGCTGAAAGCGGGGAAACAGGCTGCTGTTGATTTTCGTGTACGCGTTCCCGATAATTTCACCGGACCCCTGATTTGCCGGATCCGTGCAGTGTCTTCCGTTTATACCGACGGCGAGGAAACCGTATTGCCGGTATTGCCGAAAACGATTTTGCTCACCGCTTCGCTGCCCATCACACCCGAGCCGGGAAAACTGCGCAGCTACAGGTTTGAAGAGCTGTTGCAAACCGCCACAGCCGGAACATCTGCTCCGAAAAATCATGCCCTGGTTGTGGAATATGCTGCAAATCCCACCTGGCTGGTTGTTCAGGCTTTACCCTGGCTGATGGAACAGCGTAATGAATCGGTGGAAGAATTGTTTAACCGCTATTTCGCCAACGCGCTCGCCGGGCATATCGTCCGACAACAGCCCCGCATTGCCGGAGTTTTCGAGCAATGGCGCACCACCGACACTTCCGCCTTGCAGAGCAATCTGCAAAAGAATGCCGAGCTCAAATCGGTATTGCTGCAGGAAACACCCTGGGTGATGGATGCAATGAACGAGTCGAAGCAGAAAAAGCAACTCGCCCATCTTTTTGATGCAGGTACACTGAAGGCCTCGAACCAGTCGGCACTTGGCAAACTGCGCGATATGCAGGCACCTACGGGTGGGTTTTTCTGGTTCAAGGGTGCACCCGAAGACCGGTACATGACTCAATACATACTTGCCGGTATTGGTCAGTTGCAACAGGCGGGTGCGGTTTCCCCGGAAGATGCTGCGTTGCTAGAACCGATGGTTGAAAAGGGCCTGGCTTATGTGGACCGTGCGCTGGCGGATGAGTACAGGAAGCGGAATGCGGCAACCAGGAAAAAGGGAATTCCCTGCGGACCCGATGAACTTCAGTATCTGTACATGCGCAGCTTCTTCAATAAATATCCCATGCCTGCCGCAACAAAAAAAGCAGCGGCTTTCTATACCGCTGAGGCGAAAAAAAGCCGGTACTGTCAATCCGTTTATATGCAGGGAATGACTGCCCTGGTGCTGCAACGGTCGGGCGATACCAAAACAGCGCAGGAGATGATCCGTTCCCTCAGGCAGAATGCCATCATCAAACCTGACTATGGCATGTACTGGAAAAGTCTGAGCAGTACCTCAGCGTACTACTGGCATCAGGCACCCATAGAAGCACAGGCGTTATTGATTGCCGCCTTCACTGAAATCGAAGGCGGGGCCGATGCGGTGGATGATCTCCGGTACTGGCTTTTGCGTCAGAAGCAAACCCAGCGCTGGCCTACAACCCGGTCTACCGCAGCGGCCTGTTATGCCTTACTCATGAGGGGCAGCGACTGGATGGGGGCGGGGCAACCTGTTGATATCCGGCTTGGCGGAAAAAGCATCCGCTCCGATGATGCGTTGCTGGAAGCAGGCACAGGGTATTTCAAAAAACGGATTCCCGCTTCGGAAATCACCCCCGATATGGGCAATATCAGCATCGAACAACCGGGAGGAGCGGATGCTGCTTCCAAAGGCGGGTGGGGGGCCGTATACTGGCAATATTTCCAGGATCTCGGGAACATTCGTGCTTCGGGCGAACCGCTTAAAGTGGACAAGCAGCTTTATCGCGAAAAGGCTTCCCGCGAAGGTCCCGTGCTGGAGCCGCTGGGTTCTGACACGGCCGTTTCAGTGGGCGATAAGATTCTGGTGCGCCTCACCATCCGCAGCGACCGCGATCTGGAATATGTGCACATGAAAGATTTGCGGGCCTCCTGCATGGAGCCGGTGAATGTATTGAGTGATTACAAGTATCAGGGTGGTTTGGGTTATTATGAAACTACCCGGGACGCCTCTGCCCAATTTTTCTTCCACCGGCTGCCCAGGGGCACTTATGTCTTTGATTATCCGATGTTTGTGGCACAGGCCGGCTATTTCAACAGCGGCATCTGCACGCTCGAGTGCCTTTATGCTCCCGAATTTTCCGCACACAGCGGGGGGCAGACGTTCAAGGTCGATCCGGGTCGCTGAGGCCGCTTTATCGGGCCTTGGCTTTTCGGGGCCAAACCCCTACCTTTGCAGCCCCGTAGAAAAACGGGATAACCAAATTTTTTAACCAACATCAGGGAAATGAACAACTACGAATTGATGGTGATTTTTACCCCTGTGCTATCCGAAGAGGATTTTAAAGCCGCCCAAAGCCGCTATGCCGACATGGTCAAGGCCGAAGGAGGGAAGGTGCTGCACAGCAACCCCTGGGGACTGAAATCACTGGCCTATCCCATTAACAAGAAGACCACCGGTCTGTATTGGGTAATGGAGTACACAGCGCCATCCAGCTTCAATGCCAAGTTGAAAACTCAACTTCTGCGTGACGAATCCGTCATGCGGCACATGTACACTGCACTCGACAAATACGCCGTCGAGTACAATGCGAAAAAGAGAAGTGGCGTACAGGCATCCACCCAAAACGCGGAGGTATAATCATGGCAAAAGCGAATGAAATCAAATACCTGACGGCCATCAAGGCCGACAAGCGGCCCAAGAAATACTGCCGTTTCAAGAAGATGGGTATCCGTTATATCGATTACAAGGATGCCGATTTTCTCAAGAAATTCCTGAACGAGCAGGGCAAGCTGCTTCCCCGTCGTCTTACCGGCAATTCGCTGAAGTTCCAGCGCAAGGTGAGCGATGCGGTGAAGAAGGCCCGGCAGATGGCCATTCTGCCCTACGTTACCGATTTGATGAAATAAGATTCTTAACCACCCTAATCCGCCCGGCGGAGAAAGGCCCTGCGGGGCTTGGGTAAAAATGCAAGACCATGCAGGTAATACTGATACAGGACGTGAATAACCTGGGCGGAGCCAACGAACTGGTAACCGTCAAGAATGGCTACGGCCGTAACTTTCTGATTCCTCAAAAAATGGCGGTGGAAGCCAATCCTTCCAACATGAAAATGCTGGAGGAGCGCTTGAAGCAGCAGCAGAAACGCGAAGCGAAACTGCTCGCTGAAATCAACAGCGTGATTGAAAAGCTGAAAGATGGCGTGTTGCGCATCGGTGCCAAGACCGGTACCAGCGGAAAAATATTCGGTAGCGTGACTTCGGTGCAGATTGCCCGGGCCATCCGCGAGCAGAAGGGCTATGAAATCGACCGTCGCCGGATTCAGATCACTGAAGATGTGAAGGAATTGGGGACCTACAACGCCCGGATTGATTTCGGAAACGGAAACGAAACCGATATTTCATTCGAGGTGGTCGCTGAATAAAGTCATTTTCTTCCGTTGTTCATCAAAAATTAACAACCGCCCTCCAGGGTGGTTTTTTTTACTCCGGTTATAATTAATTCCCGGGAATTCTGACTATTTTTCAATAATACGACCCCAAAACGGGCGATATTTTGATGGAATTCGGTTTTTGGCTCCCTGAGAGCAGCTTTTTTCATGGGTTACGGCTCCTGTATAAATGAATAGATTTAGTCATTATTTCGTGCTTCCGGCCTCCGGTTCGGTTCGGATACGGTTTTTCAGGATTTATTCCATATCTTCGTTCCAATCTAATGGTTTTAGTTTTTCGTCGCTAGCTGAAGGCATCATGTGTTCAGTTCATTGTACAGCTAAGTCATTAAGTTTTTTATTTCATTTTTAAAAACATTACAATGAACATTTACGTAGG
>CAZZLI010000107.1:0-9873 GCA_964655055.1 uncultured Ferruginibacter sp. | reverse complement strand
CATTGATTTCAGCCTCAAGTACAAGGTAGCCGACATGAGCCTTGCCGAGTGGGGTCGTAAGGAAATCCGCCTGGCAGAGGCCGAAATGCCCGGACTCATGGCCATCCGTGAAGAGTACGGAAAAACCCAACCCCTGAAGGGCGCCCGCATCGCAGGTTGCCTGCACATGACTATCCAAACCGCTGTATTGATTGAAACCCTTGTCGCCCTCGGCGCCGAAGTGAAGTGGAGCAGCTGTAACATCTTCTCCACGCAGGATCAGGCTGCTGCTGCCATCGCTGCCGCAGGTATAGGTGTGTTTGCCTGGAAAGGTCAAAGCATCGAAGAGGCCGACTGGTGTATCGAACAGACACTATTCTTTGGTGGTGCCGATCGTCCGCTGAACATGATCCTTGATGATGGGGGTGATCTTACCAACATGGTATTCGACAAATATCCCGAACTGATTTCCGGTATCAAGGGCCTCAGTGAAGAGACCACCACCGGCGTACACCGCCTGTATGAGCGTATGGCCAAGGGTACCTTGCCTGTACCGGCGTTCAATGTGAACGACTCCGTAACCAAATCGAAGTTCGATAACAAATACGGTTGCAAGGAAAGTCTGGTTGATGCCATCCGCCGTGCTACGGATGTGATGATGGCCGGAAAAGTGGCTGTAGTGGGGAGCTATGGTGATGTGGGTAAGGGAAGTGCCGCTTCACTGCAGGGCGCAGGTTGCCGCGTGATTGTTACCGAAATCGACCCCATCTGTGCCTTGCAGGCCGCCATGGATGGTTTTGAGGTCAAGCCCATGATTAAGGCCGTTGCCGAAGCCGATATCATCGTAACCGCCTCCGGCTGCCGCGACCTGATTACCGAAAAGCATTTCCGACTGATGAAGGATAAGGCCATCGTTTGCAACATCGGTCACTTCGACATTGAAATCGACATGGCCTGGCTGAACAACAATTACGGCCACACCAAAGACACCATCAAGCCCCAGGTTGATCTTTATAACATCGACGGAAAGCAGGTGATCGTACTGGCTGAAGGACGCCTGGTGAATCTTGGATGTGCCACCGGCCACCCCAGCTTCGTGATGAGCAACTCGTTCACCAACCAGACGCTGGCGCAGATTGAACTCTGGACCAACCACAGCAAGTACAAGAACGAAGTGTATGTGCTGCCCAAGCACCTCGATGAGAAAGTTGCCCGCCTGCACCTTGCCAAAATCGGCGTGGAACTGGATGTGCTGTCTCCCGAACAGGCTGCCTACCTCGGTATTCCGCAGGAAGGTCCGTTCAAGCCGGAACACTATCGTTATTAATTGAGTGCAAACTTCAACATGTCAGGGCCCGGAATTCGATACGGGCCTTTTTTGCTTAACAATTCTTTATCAGATATCCGGTTAATCCCTGCAGCATCCTTCATGTCTATTTAAACTATATTTGCTGCCATTTAAGAAGTTGCCTGGCCTGAACAGATTGCATCAGATCAGGCTACACGCAAATGGCTGCAGGTGTTTAACGAATACCCCAAAAATCAGAAAATGACCAAAAACATTCTACTGGCGCTGTTCACCTCAATCTTTTTCCTCAGTAGCGCCGGCGCACAGACCAAGGGTCTGGGAAGCAGTGATCCCGAGGCCAAAAAGATTTTGGACGCGGTAAGCGCCCGGTTCAAAACCTATAAATCGGTTCAGGCCAAATTTTCGGTAAAAGGGGAGAACGCCGCAGGGAAACCCATGCTCACCAAAAGCGGAACCTTATATATGCGCGACAAGAAGTACCGCGTCAGTGTTACCGGTCAGGAGATCTATTCGGACGGGTCCACCGTATCCACTTTCGACAAGGCAGCCAATGAAATCACCATTACCAAAATCGACCCCAGTTCATCGACAATCACCCCCCAGAAACTATTCACCAATTTTTACGACAAGGATTACCTCTACAAACTCAACGGCGATGTTACTTTCAACGGGAAAAAGATGAAGGAAATCGAACTGACCCCTGTGGACAAAAGCAAGCCTTTTTTCAAAGTGCTGCTTTATGTCGACCAGGCATCGGGTTTCATCTCCGGAACCAAACTGTTTGAAAAAGCCGGTAACAAATATGTGTACAGCATCTCCGGCATGACACCCAATGCCAAAATTTCAAAAGAACTGTTTTTTCTGGACGCAAAAAAATATCCCGGTGTTGAAATCGTCGATTTGCGTTGATAGGATAAAATCTGTGTTGTCTTTAGTCTCTGACTAAAGACAGTAATTCAAACCGATCTCCGTCAAAGAGCCCCTTGTCACTCAACTTCAGGTGCGGTATCACCAGCAACGCCATGAACGACAGCGTCATGAATGGTGCGGAAAGCGTGGATCCCATCTTTTCCACCGCCATATTGTTCAGCAAGGTGTATTCCGTAGCCACCTGATAGCCATCGGCATTGCTCATCAGTCCGCCCACCGGCAAGGCCAGTACCCGCTCTTCGAATCCGCTTTCTTTATCCTCGAAAGGAATCACCGCTGAAACACCGCCCTGCTCGCGGATCACCAGATTGATGGCCCGGCAAAGGCTTTCATCATCGGCGCCAACGGCAATTATGTTGTGGCTGTCATGCGCCACTGTTGACGCGATCGCTCCTTTGCGAATCCGGAAATTCCTTACCCAGGCAATGGCGGGCGGTGCTGCCTGGTAGCGGTTGACCACCACCAGTTTAAGCAGGTCGTTTTCCGGGTCACTGATCCGCAAACCGTTAACCACACAGGCTTTCATGTTTATCCGGTTGGTGATGAGCTGTCCGTTGAGCGCCTCAATCACCGCAAGGGTATCTGTACCGCCGGCCTGTACCTGCAGGGCTTTGGAATCGAGGGACTGGCAACTGAACTTGTTGATGGTTCCGGCAGGTTTGGGGGATATCAGGCTCACGCCATTTTGTGCAACCAGAATACCATTGATATAGGTGGCGGCAATCTCAAAATTCACCAGGTCGTTGGCCACAATGAAATCAGCCGGATCGCCCATCCTCAGCGTGCCCACTTTCATGCGGTAATGCTCTGCAGGATTTATGCATGCCGCTTTCAACACATTGAACAGATCGATACCTTTTGCCACGGCGCGAGCACAGAGTTCATTGATATGGCTGTCAACCAGACTGTCGGGATGTTTGTCATCACTGCAAAACATCATCTGCTCCGGATAGTCGCGCAGCAGATCGATCAATGCATCGAAGTTTCGTGCCGCACTACCTTCGCGGATCAGGATCTTCATGCCACCGTGCAATTTATCCAGCGCTTCTTCCGCGGTAAAACATTCATGGTCGGTACTCATGCCCGCGGCAATGTATTTGCGGGCATCATCTCCGCGAAGCCCCGGCGCATGTCCGTCCACCGGTTTGTTTCGTTCTTTTGCCGCTGCGATTTTTGCCATCACTTCAGGGTCCTGATGCAGTACCCCGGGGAAGTTCATCATCTCGCTGAGATAGTAGATGTCCTCACTGTCCAGCAATTCCTCCACAGCGCTTACATCGAGTGTTGCGCCTGCGGTTTCGAAGACGGTTGCCGGCACACAACTTGGCGCCCCGAAATGGAACTTGAAGGGTACAGTCTTCCCGTTCTCAATCATGTAACGCACACCATCGATACCGCATACATTGGCAATCTCATGCGGATCGCTGATGGTAGCCACCGTTCCGTGCACCACGGCCAGCCGGGCAAATTCCGAAGGAACCAGCATGGAACTTTCCACATGCACGTGGCTGTCGATAAATCCGGGTAGGAGATAAGGGCTTTCAGGATCAGGAGTGGCCGACAGCTCAGTGATGCTTTTAATGCGGCCTTCAGACACTTCGATTTCCCCGAAGGAAATGCGCTGTCTGCGTATGTCGACAAGATTGCCCCGATGTTTGCTCTGTTGCATGAATGTTGGCGGTTTAGGTTGCCCTCAGATAAGATGATAAAAATAAAGGTTTACTTTTGACTTGAGCAAAGGATGATGTGCATCATCCAGAAACCCATAATCACTCCCCATCATGAAAAAGATTTTTTTTCTTTCTTCCATCCTCATCGCTTCCTTTTCTTCAAAGGCACAAACTGCTTCCGAAATCGTAGCCAACTATGAAAAGGCGCTGGGTGGCCGTGAAAAATTGAATGCGGTCAGGACGCTTTATATGGAAGGTTCGCAGGAAATGATGGGGAACGAAATGACCGTGCGGGTTACCAAGGAGCAGGGCAAGCTCAGTCGCCGGGAATTCGACATGGCCGGTGCCACCGGATTTTTGCTGGTGACTGAGAAAGAGACCTGGAACTATTTTCCGATGCGAGCACAACAACCCACCCAGATGCCTGCGGATGCCTTGCCGCGTATGCAGGCCGAGCTCGATATTTTCGGTCCCCTGATTAATTATGCCGAAAAAGGCAATACCGTCGAACTCCTGGGTAAGGACTCGGCGAACGGGAAATCCTGTTTCAAGCTTAAACTCACCAACAGCATGGGTCGGGATGCAACCTACTGGATTGATGATGCCAGTTATTTGCTGGTTCAATCCACCGCTGTTGGCGGATTTATGGGAGGCGGAAGGCGCGGTGGCGGAGGTGGTGAACAAGGTGGTAATGCCGGCGGGCCTCCCCGTGGCGAAGGAGAGCGCAGGGAACGCCGGGAGCGCTTCATGCTCTACAATGACTATAAGCCTGTGGACGGCATCCTCTTCCCGCATAACCTTGAAATGTATATGCCCGGTGGTGAAGGTCCGGCCGGTGGGGGTACCACATTCGACAAGATTGAAATCAATAAACCGGTGAAGCCGGAACTCTACAAGCCCGAATAATCCGGTCGGTTATTCCATGCAGAAAACATGAGCAACCTTATTCTTTTCAGCCTGCTCATCCTGTTTCTGGTGGTGGTGCAATTCAGCAGGGGCATGACCATCAACCGTTTGCTCAACCTGCATCAGGAAGCCGTGGGTGGAACCGCCAGAATAAAATCCTGGCAATCACTTTCACTTGATGCGCAGCTGATTGTTGATCAACAGACGGGGATGTTCCGTGCCGAATATGATCGCGGCAATTCCTTGAAGGTACAGGTCGATTTTCCTGAGATGGGTTCCGCAACACAATTGATTTCTCCGCAACATACCGAATCCATTGTACGGCGGGAGGGTAGGGTTTTGCAAAAGCCATTGCCTGCAGCGGCCATGCCCTTTCTGGTTGATGCACTCGATTGTTTTGGATGTTTCTTCCTCTTCAAAAGGAAAAATGCCACGCTCAAATATCTGGGTCGTGAACGCCGGGAAGACACCGAATGCTATAAAATCAGTTCGGTGAATCCCTCCGGGGGAATTTCATTTCACTATCTGCGCTGCGATAATTTCCTGCTGATCTGTTCCGTCAAACAGTTCCAGCGAAACGGCAGGATGCATGAGGAGTCCACCATTTTTTCCGGATTCAGGCCCGATGCCTCCGGATTTGTTCTGCCTTTCCGGATTTCCGCTGCCGGAATGACCTTGGTCGCAGAGCGCTACGCGATCCGTTAAGCCGGTATTCCGGGAAAAATCATCCTTGCTCATCCCCGTATTTTCAGCACCAAGGCGTTACCTTTGCGCCGTCATATTTTTTTAATAACTCAACTCTTATTTCAACATGCGTACAGTCAAAGTAGCCATCAATGGTTTCGGCAGAATAGGCCGGTTGGTTTACCGCCAGATTTACAACATGAAGGGCATCGACGTGGTGGCCATCAACGACCTGACCAGTCCCAAGGTGCTGGCCCATTTGTTGAAATATGACAGTGCGCAGGGCCGTTTCGACCGCGAGGTGAAAGCCACTGAAAACTCCATTGTGGTTGACGGACATGAGGTGAAGATCTATGCGCAGAAAGATCCTGCACAGATTCCCTGGGGCAGCCACGATGTGGATGTGGTGATTGAAAGCACCGGCTTCTTTACCGACAAGGCCAAGGCTGAAGCGCATCTGACCGCAGGGGCAAAGCGTGTGGTGATTTCAGCTCCCGCCACCGGTGAGCTGAAAACCGTGGTGTTCAATGTGAACCATCAGATCCTCGACGGTTCCGAAACCATCATCAGCTGTGCCAGTTGTACGACCAACTGCCTGGCGCCCATGGCCAAAGTACTGCACGACAGCTTTGGCATCGTTCAGGGTATTATGACTACCATCCACGCCTATACCAACGACCAGAATACGCTCGATGCGCCCCATGCCAAAGGCGATTTGCGCCGTGCCCGTGCCGCAGCGGCCAACATTGTGCCCAACAGCACCGGCGCCGCAAAAGCCATCGGGCTTGTTCTTCCCGAACTCAACGGCAAACTCGACGGCAGTGCCCAGCGCGTGCCCACCATTACCGGTTCGCTCACCGAACTGACCTCGGTGCTTTCCAAACCGGTTACCGCCGATGAAATCAATAAGGCGATGAAGGCGGCCAGTAACGAAAGTTTCGGCTACACCGAAGACGAGATTGTCAGCACCGACATCATCGGCACCACGTATGGTTCACTGTTTGATGCCACACAGACCAAGGTACTGACCGTTGGCGACAAACAATTGGTGAAAACCGTAAGCTGGTACGACAACGAAATGAGCTATGTGTCGCAACTGGTTCGCACCGTGGGCCATTTCGCCGGACTGATCGGAAAATGATGTTTGACGTAGCGTCCATCGAATTTCAATCTGCCGATGGGAATGACTTCCTGTGATCGGCTACAATGTTTTATCATGAGTACTTTCAGCGATTTCAATTTCCAGGGGCAACGGGCCCTCGTCCGTGTCGATTTCAATGTTCCGCTCGATGATCGGTTTCAGATCACCGACGATACTCGTATCCGGGCAACGCTTCCAACCCTGCATAAAATTCTGAACGATGGAGGCAGTGTGGTACTGATGAGCCATTTGGGCCGCCCCAAGAACGGACCCGAAGAACGCTTCTCGCTGAAGCATCTTCTTCATCCTCTTTACGAAATGCTGAACGATGGAAGCGGAAAATCCGAAGTGAAGGTTTTCTTCGCCGATGACTGCATTGGCAGCCAGGCGGGTATGACCGCGGAAATGCTCCGTCCCGGGGAGGTGCTGCTGCTGGAGAACCTCCGGTTTTACAAGGAAGAAGAAAAAGGAGATGCCGCCTTCGCCACCAAACTCAGCAAGCTGGGTTCGGTTTATGTGAATGATGCATTCGGAACAGCACACCGGGCCCATGCCTCAACGGCGGTCATCGCCCAAAACTTTGAACCGGGTAAGCGCATGTTCGGTCTGTTGATGGAAGGAGAAGTGGCCAGCGCCGAAAAAGTGATGCATGCCGCCGAGAAACCCTTTACGGCCATCATTGGCGGGGCCAAGGTTTCCGACAAAATCCTCATCATTGAAAACCTGATAGCCCGCGCCACCGATATCATCATCGGCGGGGGTATGGCCTATACCTTCATGAAGGCCCGTGGCGGAAAAATCGGGAACTCACTTTGTGAAGACGACCGACTGCAAACCGCACTGGATGTGTTGCGCAAAGCTGAAGAGAAGGGCGTCAGCATCCATTTGCCGGAAGATTCGGTGATTGCCGACCGCTTTGATGCTGCCGCGAATACACAGATGACACCAAGCGATGCCATACCTGAAGGCTGGATGGGACTGGACATTGGTCCCAAAGCGGCAGGTGTATTCCACGAAATCATCCTTAAAAGCAAAACCATACTCTGGAACGGGCCGATGGGCGTTTTTGAAATGGAGAAATTCCAAACAGGTACCCGTTCTGTAGCAATGGCCGTGGCTGAATCGACGAAGAACGGCGCGTTCAGCCTGGTCGGCGGTGGCGACAGCGTTGCGGCCGTCAATCAGTTCGGGCTGAACGAACAGGTCAGTTATGTGAGTACCGGCGGTGGCGCCATGCTGGAATATTTCGAGGGTAAGGAACTGCCCGGCATTGCTGCCGTAAAATCCTGATTGACTGCTGTCATGCCCTTTACTTTTTTCTTTGTAAACTGGTGCCATCATCCTATAATGACACTAATATTTTGACCAAAAATCGGAGGCGATTTTCGTGAAAGTCCTCAAATCCTTATTTTTACTAAAACATTTTTTTCTTATTCAATCATCGTAAAACTATCAATCTCATGAAACGTACTGGATTATTGGCCGTATTGGCCGTTCTTCTGATTGTCGGCTTTCTGGGCTGCAACGGCTACAATGGCCTTGTGAAGCAGGACGAAAGCGTTAAAAAAGCCTGGAACAATGTGCAAACCGAATACCAGAACCGGAGCGACCTGGTCGGTAATCTTGTCAATACCGTCAAAGGTGCCGCCAACTTCGAGCAAAAGACCCTCACCGATGTGGTGGAGGCCCGGGCCAAAGCCACCAGCATACAAATCAATGCCGACAACCTGACTCCGGAGAAAGTAGCCGAGTTCCAGGCCGCGCAAAGCCAGCTCTCCGGATCACTCAGCCGCCTGCTGGCTACCGTGGAGAACTACCCGCAGCTCAAAGCCACCGAAAACTTCACCAAGCTGCAGGGGCAGCTCGAGGGCATCGAAAACGGCATCAAGAACTCCCGCAAGGTGTTCAACGATGAGGTGAACCTCTATAATACCAAGGTGCGCTCCTTTCCGATGAACATCCTTGGCGGTATGTTCGGCTTCCACATGAAGGAAGGCTTCAAGGCCGATGCCGGTGCCGAGAAAAAAGTGGAAGTGAACTTCGACGACATGAAAAAGCCCTGAGGGGCCCGTTGACGCTCACCGCTTATGTTTGTCGGGACTTCATCCGAACGGATGGGGTCCCGACATTCCAACCATCAATACCGCCGCCCGCAAATGAACAAGCGCATAGTCAATTACCTGATTGCCATACCGGTTTTCCTGTTGATTCTGTATGCCGTTATTACCTACAATGAACTAGTTAAAAAAGAGGAGGTCGTGAAAATGCAGTGGAATGAGCTGAACAGCGCCTACCAGCGGCGGCTCGACCTGATTCCGAACCTGGTGAATGTAGTACGCGGACAGGCAGATTTTGAACAGACGGTACTTACACAACTTACTGAGGCCCGTTCAAAAGCGGCTGAAGTTACCGTTTCGGGCGATGTGAACGCGGAAGGATTCAACCGGCAGACAGCAGCACAAAACGAGCTCGCTGGTGCCGCCAGCAGGTTGTTGATCCGGGTGGAGAACTATCCTACGCTGACCGGTACACAGGCATTCTCCGGACTGCAGACACAGTTGGAAGGAACCGAGCGGCGCATCAAGGTGGCCCGCAAGGATTTCAACGCCTCGGTAGCCGATTACAACAGTTCGGTCAAGTCATTTCCTACAAGCCTGGTGGGAAAACTTTTCGGATTCAAACCTTACGAGGGTTTTCAGTCGGATGCCGGTGCCGACAAGTCGATTGAGGTGAAGTTCAAGTAGCGTCCTGCCATTCGGTGTGATGCGGAATTGGAAATACAAAATGCTCATCCATGGGACTATTGCCTACTTTCAGTAAAAAGCGTCATAAGTTCTTCTCACCTGAAGAACAGAGGGTCATCGTAGGCGCTATCCGCGAAGCGGAAAAACAAACAAGTGGTGAAATCCGGATTTATGTGGAAAGCAAAAATCCTCTGGTGAGTCCGTTGGACAGGGCCGGCGAAATTTTCTTCAACCTGCAGATGGAAAAAACCGAACAGCGGAATGCGGTGCTGCTTTATTTCGCCATGAAGCACCATGAGCTCGCCGTATTCGCGGATGAGGGCATCTACAAGCGGCTGGGCAAGACCTTTTGGGAGAACAGGGTGAAGGAAATGGTGGCTGAATTCTGCCGAGACCATATATGCCAGGGAATCGTCACCTGCATCGGGCATATCGGTGCTCAGCTCCGTAAGGAATTCCCTTACGATTCTTCGACCGATAAGAACGAGCTGCCCGATGAGATTGTATTCG
>CAZZLI010000106.1:0-10090 GCA_964655055.1 uncultured Ferruginibacter sp. | reverse complement strand
TTGGGTAATCCGGGTAATACCTCAATCTGTTCAGGGTCTTCTTTGACATTTCCTATTACTTATGTCAATCTGCAGGGAATTACAAATGCACCGGGTACCGTTTATACATTCACCTTTAATGATGGCACCCCGCCTTTTGTGTTTGTGCATCCCCAGACAGGTTCCCCTCAGCCATCTTTGACTCATCTTTTCGATTCCACGAGTTGTGGTATTAGAAGCCAGAATTACGACAACTCTTTTTTTGCAAAAATCGAGGCGTCCAATCCGTGCGGCTCCTCATCTGCAGTGATTGATCCAATTTATGTTTCTTCAAAACCCAGGGCCTCCTTTGATGTGGCGCCCAATGATACCATTTGTGAAAACACATCTGTTACTCTTACGAGTACAAGCGTGGGTGGAAATAATGTGAGGGCCGGTATACCTTTGGGTAATTGTTCTTCAGCGAAATGGGTATGGACCATTTCACCGGCTACCGGTTGGAGTATCGAAAATGGAACTTTGGGTAGCACAAATGGAAGTAATAGCCCTAATGGCTGGTCAACAGGTAGTACTCCATTGCGCATAAGGTTTTCCGCGACGGGAACCTATTCGATCAAACTACTTCTTGGCGGAAATACGCTTTGTGGAAATGACTCAGTAACAAAGTTGATCTGCGTCAATCCGACGCCGGTTGCCGCGTTTACCCTGGGCAGCAATTCTGGCTGTACTCCTCTCAATGTTACGGCAGCAAATACTACCAATACCCCCTTGTGCGGTACGAACAGTTTCGGTTGGTCGGTAACTTACGCACCCACCGCAGGATGTTCTCCCGATACTTCCAACTTTACCTATACCGGCGGAACAGGCCCAGGATCTGCTAATCCTTCCTTCCGATTCATCAGCCCGGGTACCTATACCCTTGGATTTACGGCTGTTGCACCCGCCGCTGCCTGTTCCACCTCGGCGCCTGTGCAAACCGTAGTGGTAAAAGCAAAACCTCTGGTATCGCTGGCCGCAATTCCCGATGCCTGTTCGCTTACCACCATCAATCCGGCAGCAACCGCAACCTGTTATATCACAGGCTCCAGCACCTATAACTGGACTTTTACCGGCGGTACACCCGCCTTCTCAGCCAGTCCTGCACCCGGGGGTATCACCTACAACACACCGGGCAATTACACCATCAGGCTGGATGTGACGAATGAATGTGGCAGCACGCCGGCAACCGAATCCTTTATCATCAAACCCACACCCGATGTAAGCACCATTACCAACATCATAAAATGTGCGGGACAACCATCAGGCAATATCAATTTTTCGGGTACGCTAGCAGGAACTGTTTACAACTGGACCAACTCCAACACCGCCATCGGCCTTGCTGCAAGCGGTACAGGAAACATTCCTTCGTTTACACTGGCCAACAATACCGGCTCGCCGATAAACGCCACCATTACCATAACGCCTTCGCTCAATGGTTGCACCGGCACACCAAAATCATTCACCATTACCGTCAATCCGAATCCCACGGTTACGGTCAACAGCCCGTCGGTATGTCTCGGTCAATCTGCCACGCTTACCGCTTCAGGAGCCGATACCTACAGCTGGAGCCCTGCTACCGGGCTGACCGCCACCACCGGGAACCCCGTCAACACAATCCCCGCCGGAAATATCGTCTATACGGTAACGGGAGTTGTCACGGCTACCAATTGTGCTTCAACGGCAACAGCTACGGTTACCGTCAATCCGATTCCGACCATTGCCGGAACCAAGACCGATCCCACATCCTGCGCGAGTGCAACTGGTTCTATCAGAATCACCGGACTTGTTGCCAACACCAGTGGCTATGTGCTGAATTATGAAAAGAACGGCACCGCTGTTACACCCGTTCCCTTCAATACCGCAGCGGGTGTAACGTCTTATACGATTTCAAACCTGACCACGGGCATTTACTCCAACATCACAGTCACGCTGAATGCTTGTCCTTCCAATGCGCTGAATTTCTCACTCACCGATCCCAATCCGCCGGCCACACCGGTGGTAACCAACAATGGCCCGCTTTGCAGTGGCGGCACACTGAATCTCACCGCAACAACAACCACTCCCGGAGCAGCTACCTGGAACTGGTCGGGGCCCGCTTCTTTTTCGAGCAACCTTCAAAATCCTTCGCGTACGAATGCCACAACGGCCATGTCGGGAACTTATCAGGTTACCGTAACCATCAGCGGCTGTACCTCACCGGCCGGTACTGCCGTTGTGGATATCCTTCAAAAACCGGCAACGCCTGTGCTTAGCTCCAACAGTCCGGTTTGCAGTGGAAATCCGCTGACCCTGGGTGCAACGGTTGCCGGAAATCCCACACTGGCCTGGAGCTGGACAGGTCCGAATGCTTTCAGCAGCAATCAGCAGAATCCCACGGTAAGCAATGCGGCTACAGTTGCCATGGCCGGAATCTACAGCCTTACCGCTACGGCAAATTATACCGCACCTGCAATAAGCTGCCCCTCGGCATCTGCAACGCTTACCGTTGTTGTCAATCCGACGTCGGCTATCACCCTGGCTTCTTCATCGGGACCCAACGCCTGCGCTACCGCAACGGGTTCGATTACCCTATCGGGGCTTGCAGCCAATACAGCCTATCAGGTTACGTTCACCGGACCTTCGGGACTTCAAACGCAAACACTGACTTCCAACGGTTCAGGACAGTTGATCATTTCCGGGTTGAGCTCCGGAGCCTATTCAGATATTTCTGTTGCACTTAACAACTGTCCTTCGAATACGGTAGGCCCTGTAAGTCTTGCCGATCCCAATCCGCCTTCGGCGCCGCTGGTAAGCAACAACGGTCCGGTATGCAGCGGAGGTACGCTGAACCTCACGGCATCAACAGGCGCTTCGGGTACACCGACATGGAGCTGGACGGGCCCGAACGGATTCACTAGTAACAGCGCTTCCCCTTCTATATCCGGCGTGGCAACTGCCGCTTCCGGAACCTATAGTGTAACCGTTGCCGTTGCAGGCTGTACTTCGCCTTCGGCCACCACAACCGTTATTGTGGATTCCACACCGGCACGCCCCGTTGTTTCATCGAACAGTCCGGTGTGCAGCGGCAATCCGCTTACGCTCACCGGAAGTACAACCAGCACCATGCCGATGGTATGGAGCTGGACGGGCCCCAACGGGTTTACAAGCAACCAGGCCGGCACTACCGTGAGTAATGCCGCCAATACCGGAATGACGGGTACTTATTCACTGATTGCAACGGCAAATTATGCTGGTCCTGCACGCAGTTGTGCTTCACCTGCGGCAACCCTTACCGCAAGGGTGGATACGACTCCGGTGATTCTCAGTGTGCGCAAAACGGATCCCACAAGTTGTGCCAGTGCTACAGGAACAATCATACTTGCCGGACTAACTCCGGGTGTTGGTTGCACAGTACATTATACCACGGGTGCGGGTGTGCAAACTGCAACCATCACGGCAAACAGTGCCGGAGAGGTGGTCATCGGCGGATTGGTTGCGGGGAATTACAGCAACATTTATGTGGAATTGCTGGGTTGTCCGTCCGCAGCAAAAGGTCCGCTCAGTCTGGTGGATCCGAATCCCCCTGCGGCACCGGTTGCCGGAAGCAATGCACCGCTTTGCTCCGGAGTGCCCCTGAATCTAACCGCAAGTCCGGCGCCGAATTCACCTGTGGGAAACACAAGCTGGTCGTGGACGGGGCCCAATGGCTATTCCGACAACAATCAGAATCCGGTGCGCAATCCCACCGATGTTTCGATGAGCGGTACCTATTCCGTTACCATCACGGTAAACAACTGCACTTCGCCACCGGCTTCGGTGAATGTGGTCATCAATCCCATTCCTGCCACGCCGGTTGTGGTAAGTCCGGTAGTTTTTTGTCAGGGAGCAACCGCACAACCCCTTACGGCGGTTGCTGCCGGTTCGAACAGCTTGCGCTGGTACACCACACCAACAGGGGGAACGGCTTCATCCACAGCGCCCATTCCTTCGACAACCAATCCGGGCACTACGGCGTATTTCGTGAGTCAGCTTACTCCGGAAAACTGCGAGGGACCGCGCAGCCAGATTGATGTTGTTGTAAATCCGACGCCTGTAGTTTCCAGCCAGCAACAAACGATTTGCAGCGGAGCTTCATTTTCTGTCAGTCCTGCCGGTGCAGGAATTCCCCCGAACACCCTGTATACCTGGAACGCGCCTGTAGTTACCGGAGGCATGACCGGCGGTGCTTCGGGAAGCAGCCAGTCCCAGATCAGCGGAACCCTGTTCAATCCCGGTGATTTTCTACAAACCGCAACCTATCGCATATCGCCGCAGTCGGGAAACTGTCCGGGCGATTCCTTCACCGTAACCATCCGAGTGAATCCGGCGCCACGCGTAAATTTCTCGCTGCCCGATCAGATCATTTGTTCAAACAGCAGCAGCGTGTCGGTAGCCATCGCATCGCCTACCCCAGGTGCCAGTGTGCCCTGGACTGCTGTTCAACCTGCAGGCATCACGGGCGTGACCACATCGGGTACTGATGTGATTCCTGCACAGACGCTTGTGAATACCACTTCCGGTAGCATCGTGGTTACTTACACCGCTACTGCAGTTACTTCAGGAGCGAATGGCTGTCCGGGTACTCCGGTTAATTACACGATCACGGTAAACCCCAAGCCGTTGATTCCCGACCAGGCCTTGTCTATCTGCAGTGGCGGAAGTTTCAATCTGATTCCTGCCGATAATCCACCCGGAGTGATTGTTCCACCGGGAACCGGTTATACCTGGACCTTGTCGGCCAATAACAATATCACCGGCCAGCAGGTGCAACCGGTTCCGGTAAATACCTTGAGCGATACCCTCGTTAATCTTACAAATACCGCACAGCAACTTGTTTACACCGTGACGCCGCAGTCGGGCAGTTCGGGCAATTGTTCGGGTAATCCATTCACGTTAACGATAACCGTGAATCCGGCTCCCGTATTGCCGGCCCTCTTCGATACGATCTGCAGCGGCAACAGCTTTACCCTTTCGCCGCAGAACGGAGTGCCGAACCCTGGAGTGATTGTTCCTTCGGGTACGGTGTATAACTGGTCGGCCCCAATACTTCCACCCGGTTTTGGCGGTGCGCAACCGGGCAACGGTTCGGCTGACATCAGCGGAACACTGACCAACACCACATTCGCTCCCGGCAACGTACTGTACCGAGTGCAGCCTGTGTCGGGTGTTTCCGGCAACTGTGCGGGTGATTCATTTGATGTTACGATAACGGTGAAACCGCGCGCCTCTATCAACAACAATCCGCTTTTCCAGGAATTCTGTACGGGCGGAAGCAGTGTGCCTGTGAGCTGGACTTCTTTCACATCGGGTGCAACGTATTCCTGGAGCCTGCTCAGCAGCGGGGCCGTAGTCGGATTCCTGCCTTCCGGTGCCGGACCTATTTTAGGTGCCATGCAACTGACCAATGCCGGTGATGCGCGCGATTCGGTGGTGTATGCGGTTTCTTCCACGGCGGATGCCTGTGCCGGCGCTCCCGTCAATTACACCATTTATGTGAATCCCGATGCGAAGGCCCGTTTTACGTTTCCTGCCGATACGGCCTGCTGGCCTTTCTCCATCGTGATACAGAATACTTCGCCCGCTACGGCCAATGGCAGCTACGACTGGTATGCGAACGGCCAATCGATTGGCAGCGGACTGGATTTTCCGGGATACACGCTCAACGGACCGAGTGAGTCGGTCAGCATCAAGATGGTGGCCAACAGCCGCTATGGTTGCCGCCCCGACAGTATTGCACATGCATTCTACACCAGGCCCAAACCTGCGCCCGCCTTCACACTCACGCCGCGCGACAGTTGCGGACCGCTGGAAGTGCAGTTTGTCAACAACACTCCGGTGATTGATACGTTCCGGTACCGCTGGGATTTCGGAAACGGGCTTATCAGCAACCTGGCCCAGCCCGGTTCATCGGTCTTCCCGCCCAGCGTGTTCTTTGTAGATACCACATACCGCATCACGCTGCGCGCTTTCAACGAATGTGTGGCGGTGGATTATACCGACAGTGTGATCATCCATGCCAAGCCCAAGGCCCGCTTCGGTTTGCTGAGCACTTCGGGTTGTTCGCCCTTTACGGTGAATGTGTCGAATACCTCGCTCGGCGACTACAACAGCATCTATTACTGGGATTTCGGTAACGGTTACAAGGACACTACAAATGATCTTCGTCCGTTGCAGTACACCTATTTTACCGCTGTTGTAGATACCTTCACGATCCGCCTGATTGCGTCGAATCCCTGCGGTTCGGATACGCAGCGCATCAATGTTCGTGTGGCGCCCAACACCATCCGCCCCTTCATCAATGTGAATGCCGGCCAGCTCAACGGATGTGTTCCCCATCTTGTGAATTTTGTAAACAGCTCAGTGGGAGCCACCCGCTATGAATGGAATTTCGGCGATGGAAGCACCCTGGTCACCACCGATACTCTGACGCCGGTTTCGCATACCTATCTGAGGGCCGATACCTTCAGGGTGGTGGTGAATATGACCAACGGTTGCAGTGATACCACCACTTCGCTGCTTGTGATCGTATATCCCCCGGTGGATGCTGCATTCGACGTCGCTCCGGTGTTTTGCATGGGCGATACGGTAAGGCCGGTTAACCGCACCGGCAGTGCCAATACCTACCAGTGGTTCTGGGGTGATGGGCAAATTTCAGGCGGGCCCGATCCTGTTCATGTGTACAATAGTTCGGGTACCTACACCATTGTCCTTCGTGCCAGCCGAATCGGTACGTCGGGAACAGTATGTACCGATACCGCTATCCGTGTGGTCAATATCCTGTTGCAGCCCGATGTGACCTTGCAAAGCAATGCTGCCGGTCTCAACTGTGCACCGTTTACCCTGAATGCATCGGCTCCGGGTATCATCAATGAGCAAAGTTCCTGGGTAGTGTTCGACACGACAGTGGCCGGAGGACCGGTTCTTGTAAACGGCCCCTCGTTGCAATACACATTCCGCAATCCGGGTACTTTCCGGGTGAAGTTGCTGGCCGTGAATGCCGCCGGTTGTCGCGACAGCAGCGAGATCACCGTAACCGTAAAGGGAACACCCAGGGCTTCCTTCACGCCACAGAGCCTTTTTACCTGCACGATCGATACGACGGTGCGTTATCTGAATACCTCAACCTACAACGATTTTGGCCCGCTTGCCTATAAATGGCTGGTCAACGGCATACAGGTGAGCAACGGAGGAAACCTGACCTATCGGTATTCGGTTGCGCCGAACGCGCAGTTGCCGGTTCAATTTGTCACCCGGTTGGTTGCCACCAACACCATTGGATGTACGGATACGGCTACCGGAATCGTGCAGATGAATCCGACGCCCCGTGCGGGTTTCAATATCGTCAACCCCAATTCCTGCGTGCCCTTTGTACCCATTGTGGCCAACGGTTCATCCGATGCCGACCGGTATGAATGGTATCTGAACGGAACCCTGGTAGATACCGCCCGTATTCCGGCAATTACGATTCCGTTGCCGGCTACCCGCTACACGATACGGCTGATTGTTTTCAACCGGTATGATTGTAAACCCGATACCAGCGAACTCGTCTTCACCTCCCGTCAGAAACCCAATGCCCGGTTCACCCTGAATGATACGCTGGGCTGCAGCGGTAATCTCAATGTGGTAACGAACAACCAGACTATCAATGCAACCGGCTACCGTTGGGACTGGGGTGATGGTACTCCTGCAACCACGTTCCGCGATCCCACCCACCTGTATGGAAATATCGGCCGGTATCTGATTACGTTGGTGGTTACCGATGGTGTTTGTAACGATACGGCTTCGCGGTTTGTGGTGGTGAGCAACAAGCCCGTGGTTGATTTCTCGGCCGATAATGCGGTGTCCTGCGATTCGGCCCGGGTGCAGTTCACCAACCTCACCACCAACGGCGGAACCTATCTCTGGACCTTCAGCAACGGAGCAAGGAGCACGCTTGAAAATCCCTTTCTGGTTTTTGCCCCTTCGAACCTGGCCTATACCGTAACCTTGAGGGCAACCAATCCCGACGGCTGTACTGCGGAACGGATCAAACCCAATATGATTCGTGCGATTCCGCTTCCCGAGGGTGATTTTGTGATCAATCCGGGTCCGGTAATCTCCATTCCCAATTATTCATTCACCTTTCTGAACACCACACTCAACAACAACCAATACAGATACCTCTGGGATTTAGGTGATGGCTCGGTTGCCTCCACCCGCGATGTGACCCACAAGTATGCCGATACCGGTTCATACCGCGTCAGGATGATTGTTGTTGACCAGGCTACCGGTTGCCCCGACACCGTCATCCGTATTGCACGAATTGAAGGGCAGCCGGGTTACCTCTATGTGCCCAATGCCTTCTATCCCAACAGTATCCAGAACCAGTTCCGCTGGTTCAGGCCTTTGGGTAAGGGGCTTAAGGATTACAAGCTGCAGATCTTCGACAGCTGGGGTAAGTTGCTGTTCGAGACTACTGAGCTGGATGCAGCGGGCAGTCCCACCGTCGGCTGGGATGGCACCTTCAAGGGAACTCTGATGCCGCAGGATGCCTATGCGTGGCGGATAACGGCTACCTTTCGCAACGGGCGCAACTGGGAGGGGATGTCGTATAATTCGAATGAACGGGGAGCGCCGGGGCATACATTTGGCACGGTAACATTATTCAGATAAAAAATGCAATAGATTCATTTTTAAATGATTATGCGATTTTGGTTTAAAAAAATAGTGTGCTTTTTTATTCCCTTTACCTTGTTTTTTTCAACGGGGTTAGCCGCTCAGGATATGTTCTATTCGCAGTTCAACTATGCCCCCCTTTACCTGAATCCTGCTTTTGCCGGTTGTGCTAAAAATTACCTGAGGATGTCGGGCGTGGCCAAGGTGCAATGGTATAACCTGTACCGGCCTTTTCGTTACCTGTCGGCCGGTGCCGATATGAGCATTTACGACGGTGACATGCGCAACATCGTCAATTTGGGTGCCACGGTGGATCATTCCAGTAAGGGGTTTCTAAATCGTACATCCGTTTCAGGGGTTCTGGGCAGAAGTTTCGGTATTGTAGATGAGGATTGTGCGCCCTGGTTTTTAAGCATAGCCCTGAAGGCCGGGTTCAATATCGGCCGGGTCAATCCCGATCAGTTCCTGTTTATCGATCAGCTCGACCAGACCGGCTTCACCGGAAATCCATCGGAGATTGACCTGTTTGCAACCAACAATACCCGAACCTATTTCGACATGTCCTCAGGGGCAATCTATTGTTTCAAGAATCTGATGCTCGGTATTTCGGTGATGCACCTGAATGAACCCAATGTGAGTTTTGTCGGAAAGCCTGAGGATGGCCGGCTGCCCCGAAAATACTGCGGCCATGTAAGCTGGATCTACGACCGGGGCGATATCCGCATAAAGCCTACGTTTATTGCCCAGTTTCAGGGACAAAGCAGCATGATGACTGCGGGCGCGTTGTTTGACTTCAAACAGATTCCCATCGAGCTGGGCCTATGGTACCGGAACAATACCAGTCTTTCCTACAACAATGCCATCAGCCTGGGGTTCACCTGGAAATGGGGACAGGGCCGTTCCCAGACTTCCCCGCTCAAGGAATGGTCGAATTCCATGGGTGTGAGCTATGACGGCGAAATCAACAAGCCCGGTATAAGGACCACCTACGGCAGCATGGAACTGGGCATACAGCACAACCAGCCGATGGGCAAGGATATCATCTGTCCCACATCAGACCGTGGTAAATGCCGCAATTACCAGTTTCCCTGGCAGTTTTTCTGATTTGCGGATGAATGGGATTAACCCCAAGTTTTGCAGTTGAATCATCCTGAAAGACTTAATGGCAGGTTTGCGTTTTCGAAAAAGAAGAATACACTTTCATCGCATTTTCGCCTTCCCTTCCCAGCCAGGATGCATCTTTTTCCCCTTTGGAGGTGCCAGGGGAGACCTATCGGCATCTCTTTTTTAATGTCGGGGTTTCGCAAATGATTCTTTTGAGTTTTGATACGAATGGGATTTAGCGTCCAGACCGAAATATCCCTGTATAATGCCGATGTGATAGCTGTTTGTGCCAATA
>CAZZLI010000105.1:0-10192 GCA_964655055.1 uncultured Ferruginibacter sp. | reverse complement strand
CAAAATTTAACATTTACTGCCTAATACCTGCCCTATTCGGCGATCCGCACAAAACGGTATCCTCCCTTGGTTGCTCCCCATACCTGCTTGTCATCCTTATCCCAGCCACGGTCCCAGCTGACCAGACGATCCGCATAGATTATAACTTCGCTGCTCGCATAGGTGGCACCACGCAAGGAACTCAGGCATGCCTTGCCGGGCGTGGAGCCCGAAAAATTTCCTGCATCGTCTTTTCTCAAATAGATGGCACAACCCTGGCGGTCTATAAGCGAATCGACGGTGATGGCCGACAACAACGACTTGTTTTTCCAGGCACCCGCGAAACGCATGGGCTGCGGCAGCTCGTACACTTTACTCACCAGGGTATATTTATCCTGACGGGTAAGGTGATAGATGCGCTGCCGGTAAGGCTTTTCCAGCAAACGGGCCATGGCCTGCTCCACATAAAACCAATACCCGTCGGTATTTTCGGGCCAGATAGGCTCCATATGCAGAGCGATGTCATAATAGGTGCTATCCTCCAACGACTGCTCCCGGCTGCTGAAAAGACCGGTCATCCGCTCCTTCAACATGCGCAGATCATCCTTGGCCAGTTTGACCTGGGCATGTGCAGACCAGGAAAGCAAACTTGCAAAGAATAGGAAAAGAAATTTTTTCATACTGATGTCATTTATAAGGTTACGCTGCTTTACTTCTTTTATGAAAGTCCTGACCTGCTTTATAGGATAAAAGTAAATTTTGTTGTTGAACTTACACGAAAGTGAGTTTACTTTTAACCCAAAAAATTACCCGTATAATGCCAATGTGATAGCGGTATTGGCATCAAAATCCGGTTCCAATGCATTCAACGCAAACAATCTTCACCACCCATCAGGATCATCTTAAGAAATCCCTGCTTAACACAGTTCTCTTTTCCCTTTTTCTGATTTCATTGCAAGTTAACGCCCAGGTATCGGCCTTTCGGTACCGCATTCAAAAAAAAGTGAATGCCCGGAACGGAGTAGTGGTTTCTGCACATGCCTTGTCGAGCAATGCCGGGGCAGCTATCCTCCGCAAAGGTGGCAATGCCTTTGATGCAGCTATTGCCACCCAATGGGTCCTGGCGGTTGTATATCCCGGAGCGGGAAATATCGGAGGCGGAGGCTTTATGGTTGCCGCAATGAAGGATGGCAGAAAACTGGCCCTCGATTACCGTGAAACCGCACCCGAAAAAGCGCATAAGGACATGTATCTCGATAGCAGCGGCAAGGCCCTTCCCCGGCTGGCACAGGACGGGCATCTGGCTTCCGGGGTTCCCGGTACGGTAGCCGGATTGTTTGCCGCGCATGCCTATGCCCGACTACCCATGCCGGTATTGATCGCTCCGGCCATAGAGCTCGCCGAAAAAGGCTTCGTACTTACCCGGACCCAGGCTGAAGACCTGAACGAATACGCCGGGGAATTTCAACAGTTCAATGAGGCTCCAACAGCTTTTGTTAAGCCGGGTGGCTGGAAGGCCGGCGACACCCTTGTTCAGACCGAACTGGCATCCACCCTGAAACGCATCAGTAAAAAGGGTATGCGGGGATTTTATTCGGATGAAACGGCTCAGATGATTGTAGATGAAATGAAACGAGGAGGCGGCCTGATCAGCCTTCAGGACCTTGCACGGTATCAGGCGAAAAAACGGACACCCGTTCACTTCTTTTATCGCGGCCATGAAATCATTTCAATGCCCTTGCCCAGTAGCGGAGGCATACTGCTGCAGCAGATGCTGGGGATGATTGAAGACCAACCTTCCGGCCAATACCCGGTTCATTCACCTCAGCAGGTACAACGCATGGTGGAAGCCGAACGCAGAGCCTTTGCCGATCGGGCTGCGTTTCTTGGCGATGCCGATTTTGTCTCTGTGCCGGTCAAGGGCCTTGTTTCCAAAAAATATCTGCGCGAACGGATAAAGGATTTTGTTCCCGGAGAAGCCGGAAACAGCAGCCATACCGGAGCAGGCATTCCTTCAGAAAGTGAAGAAACCACCCACCTCAGTGTGGTTGACAAATGGGGCAACGCCGTGGCGGTTACGACAACACTCAACGGACATTTCGGAAGCCGGGTGGTGGTGGCGGGAGCCGGTTTTATCCTGAACAATGAAATGGACGATTTTAGTATTCAGCCCGGGGTGCCCAACATGTACGGCGCCATCGGCAACGAAAAAAATGCCGTTGCTCCCGGAAAAAGAATGCTCAGCAGCATGACACCCACCGTAGCACTGAAAAACGGGCGGCCTTTTCTGATTACCGGTACACCCGGCGGAACCACCATCCCCACCTCCGTATTCCAGACTCTGGTGAATATCATCGATTACAAACTCAGCCCGGAAGACGCCGTGAACAACCCCAAATTCCACCACCAATGGCAGCCCGACCTGATTTTCATCGAAAAGGATTTTGATGCGGCAACACGCCAAGCCCTGGAGCAAATGGGCTATTCGGTCAAAACCCGGGAGGCAATCGGCCGTACCGAACTCATTCTTGTTGACGGAAAAAAACGCATCGGGATTGCCGATAAACGCGGAGAAGATGCAGCAGAGGGGTATTGATGTTCAACGTTCCAAAGTTCAACGTTCGAAACCCGGAATTGAGAAACATTGAACCTTTGAAATTTTTTTGGGACTGCTTTGCGGCTTCATTGTTCTTGAATTGCGTCTTTGCGTGAAAAAATAGAGTTGGCCTTCCTATCCTCCGAAGGAGAAGGTTATCCCATCTATCCGCTATGCATTTCGAAAAGAATGGTGATACTGCCGCACAGGTCAGGAGGCCTGCACCTGAAAAGGTTCTTTGCGTGAAAGGAAATCCTTCCCAGCCTCGACTCCACCATGAGCCGGGCAGCAAGGCTGTGGGACCCGGCGTTGTAAAAAAATAGAAAAATACATTGATACAGGAAGAATGACGGCGGGTCGCCTGAGAAGAAAAGTGCTTGTCTTTACGGGCTCTGCGTATTCTCCTCTGCGTCCTCACCGTGAAAAACAGATTTCTTCCCGGCAAGGCCTCCACGACAAAAACTCAGCAACGAACAACAGGGGTAGCAATATCATGATAGAACAGCACTGTCCAATGCAGGGCCTGTGCCTCCTCCCACCACTGCTGCCTGAGTTGCATCGCCCGTTTTCCATCGTAATCGTACTTGGCCACAATACGGCTTTTCATCTGACGAAGCTGCGGCGCCACATCAGCTCCGAAAAAAATGGTTTCTCCATCTTCCCCGATATGGAAGACCTGATGAAAAGGGCTATGTCCGCCACTATGGGTATAACGGATATAGCCGTCAATAAGACCATTCCCCTCGATCAATTGAATCTGACTGCCGTTGGCCAGATCGGCAAATGAAACGGTATCGAAAGAAGGCGCTCCCTGACGCAGGGCGAAATCCAGTTCCGGAGCACTGATATAATAGGTGGCTGATGGAAAAGAAGGAACCCGCTGCTTCAAGGCCGTATCAAAACGACTAACGCCCCCTGCATGATCCTTATGCAAATGGCTCATCAACACCTTGGTCACGTCCATCGGATTGATGCCGTGTTTCAGCAAATTGGCATGGATCTGCATCGTACCATCACTTCCGGAATAACCTAATCCGGTGTCAAGTACCAGTACATCGCGGCTGGTGACCACACAGAATGGCTGGATTTCCACCAGCAGGCTTCCCACCGGCCTTTCCTGCAAGGCATCATACTGCACGTTGAAGGGCACAAAGGCCTTGGTCTTATCAACTGTGAACGCGCCCTCGCTCAGGGGAAAAATCTGCATGGAATCTGTGGAGTTTTAGTGGAGCATGCTTTATTAACCGGGAATACGCATCACCGCAATACCATCTGCCGGTCAGCATCCAGCTTGATGAGGATGAAGAGGAGTATGGTGAAGGTGATGAGTGAAGAGCCTCCGTAACTCAACAATGGCAGCGTAATGCCGATTACCGGAGCCAGCCCTACCGTTACGGAAATATTCACCGCCACATGAAAAAAGAGGATGCTCCCCACGCTGTATGCATACACCCGGCTGAATGTACTCCGCTGCCGCTCAGCAATCCGGATGATGCGGTAAATCAGCGCCAGATAAAGGCTAAGCAGGATCAGCGATCCGAGAAATCCGAAATTCTCCCCGACCGATGTGAAAATGAAATCGGTATGCTGCTCGGGTACGAAGTCGCCCTGGGTTTGCGTACCCTTCAGAAAACCCTTGCCCCAGAAACCACCTGAACCGATAGCGATTTTCGACTGCTTGACATTGTAATTCTGTTGCTCGCTTTTCTTTTGCCGGGCCTTCTGCTCTTCGGGACTGAGCAGCTCCGCCGATTGTTTGTCGGAAAAAGGATTCTCCACCCCCACCATGCTGAATATCCGGTCGGCCTGATACTGCTTGAACACATGACGGAATGTGAATGGTACCGCCACGCCCACAAACAGGGCGCAGAACCCCCAGATCAAAACAATACCAAGCAGAAGTTTCTTATTCCGCTTTATGGAGCGACGGTTCAAATAGATCAGCAACAAGGCCAGAACAGTGAACGCAATCAGCAAGGTTTGGGTGCTGAACAAAAGTGATACGATAAGCAGTAGTGCCATCGTCACACCAATCACCAGATATACCGGCGGCAGGCCTTCGCGGTACATGGGCAGCAGGAACGAGAAATACACAAGGGCAAGACCGGTTTCGCCCTGCAGGATGGAAAAAACGGCGGGCAGGAATGCGATTGCAGAGGCAATCATCTGCGCCCGGGGCTTCTCGAAATCGGTTTCCTGCATGCTCAGGTATTTGGCAAGTGCAAGCGAAGTGAAAATCTTGCACAACTCCACCGGCTGCAGATTCATGAACCCCAGCGGAATCCAGCTCTTGGACCCCTTGATTTCCTTACCCACCACAAAGGTGGCGATGATGAGCAGGATGCCCACCAGATAGGAAAGATTGGCCATGGCGGTGAAGAACTTGCTGTCGGTAAGCAGGATGAAGGTGGCCAGTACAATGCAGGCCATGAAATAAAAGAACTGCTTGCTGTAATTTTTTTTGAAGCCCAGAAAACTCTGGATGACGCTGTCGCTGCTGCGGTACTCCACCGAAAAAATGCATAGCAAGCCGATGATGACCAGCAGTCCATACAGCCGCACCATCACCCAGTCGATACCCTTGCCGATTTCCGGATTTTTCTGATACATGATGTTTAGGGTTGGGGTTGGGTGGAATCGCGTGGCTCGGGTTTCTTTTTCTCTTCGGGAAGCAGGGCCTCACCCCGGTTGGTTTTGTTTGCCGTGCTGCTGTCTTTGGCCGGTTGACCTTTTTTGAGCAGCTCCTTATCCTTCTTCATCTTGTCGAGCGCATCGCTTTCATCCTCCTCATCCATTTCCAGCGTATCCTTTATGATACGGATGTATCCCTTCGCAATCAGATAGGCCGAGTCGCGGGCATGGCTCAATGAATCCTGAGTGCGCATTTCCGCATAAATCCGTTTGGGAATCAGGTTTAGTTTTGAAAGCTGTTCCAGCCTCGCCAGCCTTGGCTTTTCTGTGATCGAGTCCTTGAGGTATTTTTCAATCATCAGACCCACAATCGGTGCCGCATAGGTTCCCCCGAAGCGACCGCTGTTTTCCACCACGCACATGATGGCAATCTTGGGATTTTCCCTTGGGGCAAATCCGCAGAAAAATGCGTGATTGGGCTGTTTCACGCCACGGAAGTAGTTCTCCACCGTACCTGTTTTTCCGCAGATATTGATGCCTGTGACCTTTGCATTCACACCGGTACCATGTTCCACCACCGTTTGCATGCCGTCGTGCACCGCTTCGAAAATACTGTCGGGAATGGCTATCGGCTGATGCTTGACCTTGAATTCGCCGAGCAGATTAAACGTGTCGCCACCCTCGATCGAATCAACCAGATGTGGCGTATAATACCAGCCCTTGTTGGCGATATAAGCCATTTCATTGGCCACCTGTATCGGCGTCACATCCACCTCACCCTGACCGATGCTCACCGAACGAAAGCTGCAGAAATTCCAGCTGCCCTTGCCGAACACCTTGTCATAATAGGCCGGCGTGGGAATGTTGCCCCTTTTTTCCGATGGCACATCCACGCCCAGTTTGTGGCCCAGACCAAAGGCATACATGTACCGGTTCCAAACAGTGAGGCTGCTGTCGATGTTCGGGTATTTGGGATTGTTGATAACACGCTGCATCACATTGGCGAAATAGGTGTTATCGGATACCGTGATGGCATGACGAAGATCGAAGGTGCCGTAATCAAGACAACGCATGGGCCTGCCGCCACCGCAACCATAAAAAGCCCCTGAACAGGAATAGCGGGTATCGGTGGTGATGACGCCTTCGTAAAGCCCGACCAGTGCCTGTAATGTTTTAAATGTTGAGCCCGGCGAATAGGTGGCGCTTACCGAACGGTTCAGCAGGGGAAGTGCAGGATTAAGCAGGAGTTCGGCGATATGCTTTTTGCGGTCGGGCCCCGTCAGGTATTTGGGTTTGAATGTGGGACTGCTCACCATGCAGAGGATGCCGCCTGTTTTCGGATCCACAGCCACCACGGAACCGAGTTTGTTCTCCATGAGTTTTTCGCCCAGCTCCTGCAGTTCCATATCCAGCGCAAGATGCATGTTGCTGCCGGCCACTGCCGTGGTATCGTACTTTCCCTTCTCAAGCCTTTCGGTCAGCCGGTTCTTGTTGTCGCGCTTCCAGTATTCGATACCGCGCTGCCCCATCAGCACTTTTTCATACGTACGCTCGAGTCCGGTTTTACCGGCATAATCCCCGATCTGATAGCCTTCATCCTTATGTTTCTTTAGAAAGTTGGTATCAACTTCGGAGAGATAACCGAGTATGTTTCCGCCCGCATCAAAGGGATAGCTGCGCACCGGACGTTCCTGCAGGTAAAAGCCCGGAGCAAACTTATACAACGACTCGTTGAGCATGGCCATTTTCTGTTCGGAAAGCAACCCATCGAATGTGGAGGGCCGGCTTCTGCCGTTACGGATGATCAGTTCCACAATCTTGCGGTTGAACTGCGCCGTGTCGATACCGAGTATCCTGCAGAGGGCGAATGTATCAACTCCCTTGAGTTTGTTGGGAATGACCATAAGGTCGTAGATGGTAGTGTTTTGCAGGATGGGTCTGCGTTTGCGGTCGTACACGATTCCGCGCTCGGGATAAATTACCTTGCGGAATTTGCCCTGGTCATCAGCCATGATCTTGTACTTTCCGGAAAACAGCTGCAGGTTGATCAGCTGTATGGTGATCAGCAGGAAAACAGCCGCCACCACCACCATGATCACATTCTTCCGCGACTGGTTGAATACTGACAAGGGAAAGGAATTAAGCGTTGTAAAATTAGCGCTAAATCACGAAGGTTGCTGAAACACCAATTGAAAATCAGGCTGTATTGGTCCGGAACTCCTGCTTCCGGTAAAACAGCAATTCTGCGAATGCGATCAGCACAAGGCTGATTACCGTGCTCAACAGGGTTTTCAGTATGAAATACCAGAAGTCCCCGAACTGTGTGGCTTCAAGCAGAAAGAGCCAGGTGTGGTGAATCAGTGTCAGAACACCGGCATAAATGAAATACGGAAGCACGCCCCCCATACTTTTTACAGAGGGTTCCTCATAGTTGGTTTCGGCGCCTTCCTGGGGAATGAGGATGTTGATGAGGAAGGGACGGATATAGGCGATCAGCACACAGGCCGCTGCATGGAACCCGGGATGATGCCTGAAACTGTCGAGTGTGTAGCCCAGGGCAAAGGCCAGCAACATCTGCATGGCACGGCTCAGCCGGAAGGGCATCCATAATATGAATACGAAATAGAGATAGGGCGTAACCAGCTTGTGCAGATGCACTTTGTCAAGCACATAGAACTGCACGAGGATCAGGAGCACAAAACGCAGGATATTTCGTACAAGCTTTGTCATAGTGCGAATGCGTCGTTCCGTTTAATTGTTGATCCGGCTTTTGGCTTTTTCCAGCATTTGGTTGATTTCATCCTTCTGCGCATTGTCAATGGCATACACGTATTGCAGGTTATAGAAATTGACGCTTGTTTTTAGTTTGATCAGAAAATCGTTGGTGGATTTGTCGGGAACAATTTCTTCAACCGTACCCACATCCATACCATAAGGAAAGGTAGGTGTAATACCGCTGGTAATGACGGTATCGCCTTTGGCAACGCGTGCGCTTTTTTTGATACCGCTCAGCGTCAGCCGGTTAGGGTCCTTGCCGTCCCAGGTTACCTGTCCGCCGGCTTCCCCGCGCTTGAGCTTAACACTGATGCGCGTATCCTTATGGAGCAGACTCATGACTACGGCATAATTGGGACTCACATCCGTCACGATACCCACAACGCCGTTGTTCAGGTCCACCACGCCGGCATCTTTACGGAGTTGTTGCGTCGAGCCCCGGCTCAATACAATGAAGTTGTTTTGTGCACTAACCGAATTGGATACCACCTTGGCCTGCAGGTAAAGCCATTTGCGCCTGAGCCCAAGGGTATCGGATGCAAGGGAGTCGGCAACGATTTTGATGAGCGTATCGGGACCATAAAAGTTGGCCTGAGCCTGGTTGCGCAGCCGCTCGTTTTCGCGGATCAACTGCTGGTTGGTACGGTTCAGCTGAAGAAAATTATCGATGCTGTTGTACTTGCTGTTTATACGGCCGGTAACCTCGTTCATAACTTCGTTACCTACCGCCTGATGGTATTTGTTGTACCGTACGATAAGAAAAATACTCAGCGCCTGCAAGATCAGAAAGAGCAGCAGATTGGCGTAACGGCGGATGAAGAGAAAGATATTGCGCATGCAGCCGGGAACTTTTGAACCCTGAGTACGGTTTTTATCGGACCGTGGGTGATGGTCGGATCGGGCGGAGGCTCAATGCCGTCGGAACCGAAATCCGTCTAGCGCATGACAAAAGGATACCGGTCGTAGTTCTTCAGGGCGATGCCGGTTCCCCGAACCACACTTTTCAACGGATCGTCGGCGACATGCACCGGCAGTTTGATTTTCTGGGAAATCCGTTTATCCAGTCCGCGCAGCAGGGATCCGCCACCGGTCAGATAAAGACCGCGGCGGTAAATATCACCGGCCAGCTCCGGAGGTGTGGTTTCAAGCGCCTTGAGGATGGCTTCTTCAATCTTGAAAATACTTTTATCCAGCGCTTCCGCCACTTCCTGATAACTGACGAAAACCTGCTTGGGTATACCGGTGACCAGATCGCGGCCATTTACGGCGATATCATCAGGCGGGTTGTCAAGGTCCTTGATGGCGGCACCTACCTGGATCTTGATTTGCTCGGCCGTGCGTTCTCCGATGAGCAAACTATGGTAACGACGCAGCGCTTCCATGATATCTGAGGTGAATTCATCACCGGCGATCCGGATACTTTGATCGCAAACAATTCCAGCAAGGGCAATCACGGTGATGCCGGTCGTTCCCCCGCCGATATCGATAATCATATTGCCTACGGGCTCCTCCACATCGATGCCGATACCGAGGGCCGCAGCCATGGGTTCATGGATGAGGTAAACCTCCTTGGCGCCCGCCTGTTCAGCACTGTCGCGAACGGCACGCTTTTCCACCTCGGTGATGCTGCTGGGAATGCAGATCATCATGCGCCAGGATGGGGCGAAAAGCGGCTTTTTGGGATAGATCATCTTGATCATTTCCCGGATCATGAGCTCGGCAGCGTTGAAGTCGGCAATCACCCCGTCTTTCAACGGCCGGACCGTGCGGATGCTCTCATGGGTTTTTTCATGCATCATGAGGGCTTTCTTTCCCACCGCAAGAATGTTCTTGGGATTGTTGCGGTCGAGCGCCACAATCGAGGGTTCGTTCACCACCACCTCATCGTTGAAGATGATCAGGGTGTTTGCCGTACCCAGGTCCATGGCAATTTCCTGGGTGAAGAAATTAAATAGGCCCATAATGATGCTTAAGAGGAGGATTCAGATGTATTGCAACAAAGTTGGTGCAAATAATTTGAATTAACAATGCGGCCAATCCTATTTTTCAACATAAATACCCCCTTTGGGGATAAACGGTCTAAGGCTGGAAAACAGGAATGACAAAGGCGCTGAAGCCGCTACGCTGTTGGTTGCAAAAACTCAAAACCGATATCGCGGCGGAAATACATTCCTTCGAATCGGATGCCGTCAAGCGCTTTGCGGCTGGCGT
>CAZZLI010000104.1:0-10417 GCA_964655055.1 uncultured Ferruginibacter sp. | reverse complement strand
GCTCCCGATTCAATGTATTCCCCGCTCCGGGCTCATGCCGGTATAGCCTGCTTCTGAATAAGCATGCCTTCCTTAGCCTGAGCTGGCTGATTGCCGAACTCGGCCGGTTGAAAGACAGCGGCCTTTTGGTGATTGGAGTAAAAGAAGCCCTATGCCAGGGTACTGAAGCAGTAGATGAAGAGACGCTGTTCAAGAAAATCTATACACTGCTTGGCAAGGATCAGGTATCTGTTCCGGAACTATTGAAAAAAGCTGCAGCCATCTGTCATCAGTTTGCTGATGATCGTGTGCTTGAAGCGCTGCTGATGGGGATCAGCAAAAATTGAGGAGTGTGAAAAGGGATCCCAGGAGTCAGATAATTCCCCGATAAACATCACCAGTCGCGGGTTTCAGCATGAGAGGGTTGCACGGCAATGGAGAGGATGAACAGGATCCGGCCTTCCTGCAAGGCATCTTCGGCATGAATCTTTTCGGCGCGGGCGAATGACTCATCGCCGCAATTGACACAGCCCAGCTCCACCTGTTCCTTGTTGAAATTCAATTTTCCCTTGTTGTCGGCAACCACCATGCCCGTTGTGGTTGATCGTCCGCCGTGGAATACGACATCGGCATCATTGGCCAGATACAATTGGTACAGGGTCATGCCCGCATGCAGTCCGCTCTTCATCACCCAACTGTTCTGCCCCACATAATTGGAAGCAGCGTTTGCTCCTGCCACATTATGCTGTCCCCCAAACAGGATCCCCCGGATTCCCCTGCGGTTGATCTGATCGACCCATAGAAAAACAACCTGCCTTGAGGTATTGGGTAGCAGGATGGAGCAGTTCACCATATCGCTTCCGGAAATGAAATACATGTCTTTCCGGACATTCTGTTCGCCGAAATAGTGGACAAGATATTCGTGGGAGGAAAACACAAACAGATCATCGCCGTAATTCACATCCGCCGGATCTGGAAATACCTTGCGGAAAAAAACAAGCGTATGCTCCATGCCGGTTTCCGTTACTCGCACACTTGTCTCCACCAGCCGGTCTTTCAACTGATAGAACTGATGCACTGCCGCATCAGTTTCAGGTGATGAGGGGTTTTGAAAACCCTTCTGTTTCAATATTTCAATAAGTGCCAGAAACTCCGCGGAAGAAGTCGTGGAATAACTGATCCGGGCCTTCTCCTTCAACTCCGTCCGCACCAGGGTGCGGATAGTGGAATCGGCCTCCTTTTTTTTAGTCGCAGAAATGAAGGGGAAACGATATGATTTAAAAATCGTATCGCCGTTGCGCTTCGTTTCTTTTGGTAAAAAACCCTTTTTCAGGACTGATGCCTCGAATTTCAATACCGGCTGCGAAGCCCAGTCAAACAGGTCTTCTTCATCAGGTGGTTTTTGTGCGAAAACTCCGAATACACAGAAAATCAGCGGCAATTGGCCGCATATCCTGATTAGGACCGATTTTCGGATTTGTTGCATTTCAGGTCGAAATTTTATGCTGAATCAGCGACAATTCACTCATTATCAGCCGTTCAAGCAAAAAGTAAACGACAGAATCCATCAAAATATTTTTAATCGGACGGGCAAAAAAAATGCCCCAGACTGAGGGGCATTGAAAATCAATGTTTTATAGTTTACCTTATTTTGTCTTTACAGTCTTCTTTTTCGTGGCTTTAAGGGCGGCCTGAATCGCTTTGCTCATTTCGTCGTAGTTTACTTTTCCGGTATAGCGCTGACCATTGACAAAGAAGGTGGGAACATCCTTGACACCGCGGTTATGCCCTTCCTTTATATCCCCCTGTACCTGCCAGCCATAAGTGGCGTTCACCAGTTCGTCGAGAAAACGCTTGTTCTGCACACCGGCTTCCTTGCTCAAAAGTTTAAGACTGGTGGTGCCCAGATTGCGGCGATTCGCGAACAATATATTATGCATTTCCCAGAACTTTCCGGTCTGAGCCGTGGCAACGGCCGCTTCACCGGCCTTGAGCGCACGCTGGTGAATCTTGGTCATGGGAAAATGCCGAAAATTGAACCGCACCTTCCCGTCAAAGTTTTGGAGCAGTTGCTTCACCACTTCATTCGCTTTGGCACAGGCCTCGCTTTCATATTCACCAAACTCCTCAAGGGTTACAGGTGCGTTGATATCGCCTACAAATACATCTTTGGGTTCAATGATTTCAGCTACTTCTTTTTTGAAAGCCATATTAAATATTTTTACTTATATCTTGTATTTACTTCCCTCTCCCCACTATCACAGTCATTAAAACAAATAACGGGATGGAAAGTTGAATAGCGGATGAAGGTAGCTTTTTTTGGGCAGTTGTTCAATACCACCCATAAAATTGAAAATAAGATTATTCATAACTAATTTCATTACAGCAATTTATGAATTTACAGGGCTAACTCCCTTGCCCAAAACGGGGCTATTACCATTGAGTTTTCCGTTCGCACCATCATTACGGAACACCACCACCCCATCGAACACATCCACGGTAACCGGGCGCGACTTGTCGATATCACCGGCCAGGATCCGCTTGCTGAGTTGATTGACAATTTCCTTCTGGACCAGCCGCTTGAGCGGACGGGCTCCCAGCTGGGGATCGTAGCCGTTTTCGGCCAGATATTCGTAGGCATAATCACTGAACTGTAGCTGTATGCCGTTCTGCGCCACCAACTCCTGCAGTTGCTTCAGCTGGATTCGGATGATCCCCTTGATTTCAGTCCGCATCAGCGGCTGGAACATGATGACCTCGTCGATTCTGTTTAAGAATTCGGGCCGGATGGTTTGGCGAAGCAGCACCATGACTTCCGATTTGGTGGAAGCCACTACCTCTTCCTTATTCTTCTCGTTGACCTTTTCAAAATTCTCCTGGATGATCTGGCTGCCCATATTGCTGGTCATGATGACGATGGTATTCTTGAAATTCACCACCCGACCCTTGTTGTCGGTCAGACGGCCGTCATCCAGCACCTGCAGCAATACATTGAACACATCGGGGTGCGCCTTTTCGATTTCATCGAGCAAGACCACACTGTACGGCTTTCTGCGAACCGCTTCGGTCAGCTGTCCGCCTTCTTCATAACCCACATAGCCCGGAGGGGCTCCTACAAGACGGCTTACCGTATGTTTTTCCTGGTATTCACTCATGTCGATGCGCGTCATCATGCTGTCGTCGTCGAACAGGTATTCGGCCAGCGCCTTGGCCAGCTCGGTCTTACCCACACCGGTTGTACCCAGGAAGATGAAGGACCCGATAGGTTTTTTAGGATCCTGTAAACCTGCACGGCTTCTGCGAATGGCATCACTTACCGCTTCAATAGCTTCCTCCTGGCCAACCACCCGCTTGTGTAATTCGGCTTCCAGGTGCAGGAGTTTGTCGCGCTCGCTCTGCATCATCTTCATCACCGGTATGCCCGTAGCCTTGGCAATGTTGGCGGCAATATCTTCGGCATCAACCTCCTCCTTCAGCAGGCGCTTCTCAGCAGAAGCGGCAAGCTGTCCGGTGAGTTCCTGTATCTTCTGTTCTTCTTCCTTGATTTTTCCGTATCGGATTTCAGCCACCTTTCCATATTCGCCATTGCGTTCAGCCTGGTCCGCAGTGAGTTTCAATTGCTCGATATGTGCCTTGCCCTGCTGGATCTTTTCCACCAATTCCTTTTCCTGCTGCCATTTGGAACGATAGGTATCGCGCTTCACGGCCAGGTTGGCGATTTCGGTATTCAGTTCTTTCAGTTTCTCCGCATCATCTTCACGCTTGATGGCCTCACGCTCGATTTCAAGTTGCCGGATCTGGCGTTCCAGAATATCGAGTTCCTCGGGCATGCTGTTCATCTCCAACCGTAGTTTGGCGGCACTCTCATCTATCAGGTCGATCGCCTTGTCGGGCAAAAACCGATCGGTGATATACCGGTGCGACAATTCCACGGCAGCAATGATGGCTTCATCCTTGATGCGCACATGATGGTAGGTTTCATAGCGGTCCTTGAGCCCCCGCAAAATCGACACCGCATCTTCAACACTGGGCTCGTCAATCATCACTTTCTGGAAGCGCCGCTCCAAAGCCTTATCTTTCTCAAAGAATTTCTGATACTCCGAAAGTGTGGTAGCGCCAACTGCACGGAGCTCACCGCGGGCCAAGGCCGGCTTCAGGATGTTTGCTGCATCCATGGCCCCTTCGCCGCCTCCGGCACCCACCAGGGTATGGATTTCATCAATGAACATCACAATATTCCCGTCGCTGGAGGTTACTTCCTTGATAACCGCCTTCAACCGCTCTTCAAACTCCCCTTTGTACTTGGCACCCGCAATCAACTGACCCATATCGAGCGCATAAATGATTTTTGATTTCAGGTTTTCCGGTACATCGCCGTTCACAATCCGCATGGCCAGTCCTTCGGCAATGGCGGTTTTACCCACACCGGGCTCACCCACCAGAATCGGGTTGTTCTTGCTTCTGCGCGAAAGGATATGCAGGGTGCGCCTGATCTCCTCATCACGGCCAATCACAGGATCCAGCTTGCCGGCCCGGGCCAGTTCGTTGAGGTTCTTGGCGTATTTGTTCAGGGCATTGAACTGGGTTTCGTCGGTGGCGGAACTGATGGTACTGCCCTTGCGCAGGTCGCGGATGGCTGCTTCAAGTCCTTTCTCCGAAAGCCCGGCATCTTTAAGCAGGGCCGAAACCTCATCGCCTGCGGTCAGCAGGCCAATCAGCAGATGCTCCACACTCACAAACTCATCGTTGAATTTTTTGAGGGTACCCGCCGCTTTGAGCAAGGCATTATTCAGGTCGCGCCCCAGCGACTGCGCCGGATCGCCCGATTGCAATACGGGTAGCCGCTTGATTTTTTCGTCAAGCTTAAGCCCCAGAGCCGAAACAGAAACATTGTTCTTCTTCAACAGAAAAACCACCGGCGAATCCTTATCGGCCAGCAGCACCTTCAGCAGGTGCGCCGTCTCTATTGTCGGATTGGCCTTGTTGAATGCCTCCTGCTGCGCCTGGGCAATGCTCTCCTGCGCCTTGATGGTGTAATTGTTCAGATTCATGGCACTTGGTTTTAGTCACCGGCATTTTAAGTACGGAACCGATGCGCCCATTCTGCCGCAAACCCCAATCCAAATCAAAAAAGCGGAAATTATGTCCTAAGCAAGCCCGTACTTCTGCCTAAAATGCAGTAGGAATGAGCATTTCATGCAATTTTTGCAGACCCGATCATCTGCAAGGAAATACATCGCCCTTATTCCATGCTTGAAGCAATAGCCTAAATTGCGAGGTACTTAATGAATTCAAAACGGCTCATACCTTGATCATTCCGGAAATCTTCAGCTGAACAAAATGCCAATAGCAATACCCGATCATTCAGCGGCCAATACCAGACTCATCAAAACGCTTTCGGCAACGCTGGGCTTTTCCTTTTGCGGCATTGCGGAGGCAAGGCAACTCGATGAAGATGCGCGAAGGCTGGAGCAATGGCTGAAGCTGGGCATGCACGGCGGTATGGGGTATATGGAAAAGCATTTCGACCTGCGCATCAATCCTGCCCTGCTGCTACCCGGTGCCCGTTCGGTCATCACCCTCCTGCTGAATTATTTTCCGGTAGCCCAACAAGCGGAAGACGCACCTTCGATTTCGAAATACGCCTACGGAAAAGATTATCATCAGATCATCCGAAACAAACTGAATGCGCTGCTGCACCAATTACGGGAACAGATCGGCGATATCGACGGAAGAGGATTTGTGGACAGTGCCCCAGTGCTCGAACGGAGCTGGGCGGTGAACAGCGGATTGGGCTGGGTGGGAAAAAACGGCAACCTGATCAGCAAAGGTCATGGCTCCTATTTTTTTATCGCCACACTGATCACCGATCTGAGCCTTGAATATGATACCCCCTTCACCGAAGACTTCTGTGGCACCTGCACCCGCTGTATCGATGCCTGCCCTACCGAAGCCATACTACCCGACAAAGTAGTAGACGGGAGCCGCTGCATTTCCTATTTCACCATTGAACTGAAAAGCCTGCTGATTCCCGATCAAATGAACGGTAAATTCGGCAACTGGATTTTCGGTTGCGATGTTTGCCAGGATGTTTGCCCCTGGAACCGATTCAGCAAGCCGCATACCGAGCCGGAGCTAAGTCCACTGCCGGAAGTATTGAATCTGAGTTCCGGTGAATGGGAGGAGATGACGGAGGATTCGTTCAACCGGATATTCCGCGAATCACCACTGAAACGAACAAAGTATGCCGGTATCAGGCGCAATTTGAAATTTATCCGTAAGGGAACTGAAGACTGAGAAAAAAGTTGTGTTTACGTCAGCAACTATTCCCAGCGGAATACCCGGATTGCAATAACATAAACAATCAGTCCCCATAGCAGGAGCACTCCGATCTCCTGTTTTACCATCCAGAGGTTCTGTCCCTCGAAGGCCACTTTACGCATGGCGGTATTCAGATAGGTCAGCGGCAGGGCTTTTGATACGGGTTGCAGCCAGCCCGGAAAAGCTTCCACCGAAAAAAAAGTGCCGCCCAACAGGAATTGAGGAAGCGTCACCAGATTGGCAAAAGGAGGAATCATGCTGTCGTTGCGGGCGAGTCCGCTGATGATGAAACCAAAACCCATGAAGACCATAAGGCCCAGAAAACTCAGCAGCAGCATGTTGGCAAAAGTGATCCAACCATTGACCAGGGTGAATCCGAAAAAATAATGCCCCACCAAAATGATGACAATGGCGGTAAGCAGTTGAAACAATACACGGGCCAGCCCCTCGCCCATTACGATATAGGTGCGGCCAATGGGTGTGGCGAAAAACCGCTTCAGCACCAACGTGTTCCTCAGATTGAAAAACAGGAAAGCCACCCCGAATACGCCGGCACTGAGCAGGGAAAAACCGAGTTGGCCGGGAAGAATGAAGTCGATGGTCTTGTAAGCCCTTACCGACTCGATATCGCGCTGAACACTGAAATCGGCCTGCGCGAATGTAGGCCGTTCGGGAAACTGTACTTCGTTGATGCCATTCACCAGATCATTGATAACAGGAAGCACCTGGGGCCACTGGTCGCCGGAAGCCGTGGTACTTCGCAGGGTATAAACATATTCCGGCGAAGGGCTGTTGTTTTTTTGGATGGAAAGCACACCGGCAATCCTTCCCCTGATCAGGTCGCTGCGCAGGTCCTGCTCCCGGGCATAATCAACCACCTGAAGCCGCGGGCTGGATTTGATAGTGAGGTAAAGCAGATTGACCGTATCGGATTTCGGATCTATGGCAATCTTATACGATGGTGCCATGGTGCTATTGCCGATAAACCCGAAGATGAGGATGAAGATAAACGGAAAGATAAAACTGAAAACAACTGCAGACGGACTCCGGAAAATAGCACGAAGGCTGGCTTTGGTAATGGCCAGCATGGCCCTGACCTGACTGTATTCATTCATACCCGCCTTGGTTTGGCCGGTAAAACTAGCGGAAAAAACTATGCTGAAATCGGACAGATCGCTCTTACTGGCCTTCATACCTACATTTGCGTGTATGAACAAGGTTTACCTGCTTCTCGGCAGTAATCTGGGCGACAGGCATGCATTGCTGGAACGGGCAACACAACTCATCGGCAAAGCCGTTGGTCCGGTTATCCGGAAATCGGCCGATTACAGCACCGCTCCCTGGGGCAAAAGCGACCAGCCCGATTTTTTTAACCGGGTGCTGGTGGTCAACACCAAACTTTCGGCCGAAGACACCCTGAACCGTATCCTCGACATTGAAAAAAAAATGGGTCGCATCCGCGAACAACGCTATGCCCCGCGCACCATCGATATCGATATCCTGTTCTACAATAAAAGCATCATCAGCAAACCCCGGCTGACAATCCCCCATCCGCAGATCGCCGAACGCAGGTTCGTACTTACGCCCCTCAATGAGTTGTCGCCGCAATTCATCCACCCGGTTCACCATAAAAATATCCACCAATTACTCAGCAATTGCAAGGACAAGCTGCCTGTGAAAAAAAATAAGGCCCCTTAAGCAGGTTTAGGCACTATTTTTAGTTTTGAATAGGGTTATGAAGTACAATCTGGTGACTATTGAAGGCAACATCGGGGCCGGCAAAACCACGCTTGCCCAGTTGCTGAGCAAACATTTCAACAGCAGGCTGGTTTTGGAGGAATTTGCCGACAATCCCTTTCTGGCCCGCTTCTACGAAAATCCGCAGCAATACGCCTTCCCCGTAGAGTTGTTCTTCATGGCCGAACGGTTCAAGCAACTTAAGGAACTGCTGCAAACCAAGGACATCTTCAAGCAAGGCACCTTCTCGGATTACCTGTTCACAAAGTGTCTGCTCTTCGCCAAAGTCAACCTGCCCGACGAAGAGTTCCGCCTTTATCAGAAGCTGTTTGATATCATCAATCCGCAGATCATGCAACCCGACCTGCTCATCTACCTGCATTCACCCGTGAGCCGGTTGAAGGAGAACATTAAAAAAAGGAACCGGCCCTACGAGCAGCAGATCCCCAACGATTACCTCTTCACGCTTCAGGAAACCTATACCCAGTACATCCGGCAACACAATATCAAAACCCTGATGGTGGATTGCTCCAATGCCGATTTCCTCAACAACGAAAAGCAATTGCATACCATCATCACAGCGCTCGGCAAGGAATATCCCGAAGGCCAGCACTTCATCACCCTGCCCGCTTAGCCAAAGCTAAACGGGGCTTTGCCTACCTTTGCCTCCGAAAATGCCGGCACTATTGAACCAACCCCTGCGCGATGTTCTCGGCATCCGCGAATTCACGCACTTCCTGCTGGGACGTTTCGTATTCATCATGGGGTTCCGCATGATCGGTACCCTGGTTGCCTGGTGGATGTATGAAATCACCGGTGATGCTTTTTATATCGGTCTGATCGGACTTGCAGAGGCCTTGCCCGCAGTTACGCTTTCCCTCTATGCCGGTTATGTGGTCGACAACCACGAAAAGCGGAAAATCCTGCTCCGCGTGGTTTTTCTGTTCGGTATCTGTTCGCTCCTGTTGCTGGGCGTATCCACCCAATGGTTCACCGAAAGTTTCGGCAGAAAACTTACCGTGCTGCTGATCTATACGCTGATTTTCTGCACCGGTGTGATCCGTTCCTTCTCCGGCCCCGCTTTCGGAGCCATTATCGCCTATATCGTTCCCCGGCACCTGCTGCTTACCGCTTCGCAACTCAGTTCCACCACCTGGCTGATATCAAGTATACTCGGACATGCCGTTGCGGGATTCCTGATTGCCTGGATAAACATCACAGGAACCTTTCTTGTCATAGCAGCATGCATCTTCACCGGTTTGTTCCTGCTCAGCCATCTGTCCCAAAAACCCAGAGGCATACAAGGTGAAAAACCCGCGCTGGGTGCCGTAAGCGAGGGACTCCGCTATGTTTTCAGCAACCGCGACCTGCTTGGCGCCCTCTCTGTTGATCTTTTTGCCGTGTTGTTCGGCGGCGCCGTAGCCATGGTGCCGGTATATGCCAAAGACATTCTGAAAACCGGTCCCATCGGATTCGGCTGGCTCAATGCGGCCACCGATATCGGTTCCATCCTCATGGTGATCTGGCTTACGCTGTCCCCAATGAAGCGCAAACAAGGCAAGAAGTTGTTGCTGGCCGTGGCCGGCTTCGGCGCATGCATCATCCTGTTCGGACTTTCAAAATGGTACTGGCTCTCGTTCGGGGCGCTTCTGTGCAGCGGACTCTTCGACGGCATCAGCGTGGTGGTGCGAGGAAACATCCTTCAGCTCAAAACACCCGATGAGTTGCGGGGCCGTGTGATGAGTGTGAATGCCATGTTCATCAACTCTTCCAATGAAATCGGGCAGTTTGAAAGCGGCATCGCAGCCCGGTTGATGGGTGTGGTACCCTCCGTCGTTTTCGGCGGATGCATGACCCTGCTGGTTGCGGCATTTACCTGGTGGAAGGCGCCTACGCTTCGCAAGCTGGAATACTGAGCAAGAAGATTGATCGGCAGCATTCCGTTTTCGGAACACGATTACGGGATTTCAGGATTACCGGGATTTTTCTAGCAGGATGGATTTCCCTTTCCGGAGCCGACATTTCAAACCCTATATACCAGAAACCTTAGAAACTTTTTGTCTGAATCAGGATTCACAGGATTTTAGGATTTCCAGTATTTTCTATACCGGAGAGTACCTGAAAGCAGACATTCAACATTTTCAAACAGTTGCCTTTGAATCATCTCTGCAATCATAACATTTAATGTTAGAATTGCATAGTTTATTTGTTTTTAAAGCAAGTCGTCTTTCCCAGCCGGGGCTTCGAAGCCAGGTTTTGCGTGTCTGCGGACCCGGCGTAATTGTAGGAAGAGGTTACAGGATTTTCAAGATTACCGGAATTTTCCTTTCGTATAGTATTTCTTAGCGGCCTTTGCATGTTTTCCTTCGCGGCATTTGCG
>CAZZLI010000103.1:0-10459 GCA_964655055.1 uncultured Ferruginibacter sp. | reverse complement strand
CCGATTTCATCGAGCAGCACCAGGCTGCGGGCCGTTACATTGTTGATGATGCTGGCTGTTTCATTCATCTCCACCATGAAGGTACTTTCGCCGCTGCTGAGGTTGTCGCTGGCGCCTACGCGTGTGAAGATCTTGTCGGTAAGGGGAATCAGCGCACGGCTGCAGGGCACATAACTGCCGATATGCGCCATCAGGGTGATCAGGGCGGTCTGCCGCAACAGGGCGCTCTTGCCGCTCATATTGGGTCCGGTGAGGATGATGATCTGTCTGGTGGCCGGATCGAGTGTCAGGTTGTTGGCAATGTATTTTTCCCCGGCAGGCAGCGTTTGTTCGATTACAGGATGCCTGCTGTCTGACAACTGCAGTAGCGCATCATCAGTCATTTCGGGTTTGCAGTAGCCATATTGCAGGGCGTTCGATGCAAATGCGCAGAGGCAGTCGAGCGTGGCCAGCAGGTTGCCGTTCTGCTGCATGGGCAGCACAAAATCCTGTAATTCAAGCAGCAGCTTTTCAAACAAGGCGGTTTCCAGTTGCAGGATCTTTTCTTCGGCCCCCATGATTTTTTCCTCATACTCCTTCAGTTCCGGGGTGATATAGCGTTCGGCCTGGGTCAGTGTCTGCTTGCGATGCCAGTGCGGTGGCACTTTATCCTTATGCGTATGCGTGACTTCCAGATAATACCCGAACACATTGTTGAAGCCTATTTTCAGCGAGGGGATTCCGGTGGCCGCCGATTCCTGTTGCTGCAAACGGACCAGATATTCTTTTCCGCCGCTGGATATGGAACGGAGTTCATCGAGTTCTGCACTGATGCCGGCGGCAATGAGCCCACCTTTCGCCGTATTTACCGGAGGATTATCCACCAGCTCGCTGCGGATCCTGTCGGCCATATAGCGACAGGGATTCAGCGCATCTGCCATCCTGTTCACATAGGCATCCGCCGATCCGCTGATACGCTGTTTGATCTGCTCCACATGCATCATCCCGCGGGCAAGCTGGGCTACTTCGCGGGGATTGACTTTCTTCAACGGCACTTTGCTGACCAGCCGTTCCAGATCACCCGCCTGACGGATATGTTGTACGATCTCTTTGCGCAGTTCGGTTTGCGCCATCAGGTATTCTACGGTATCGTGCCGTTCGCGGATGGCGCTCAGTTCGTTCAGCGGCAGCAGCATCCAGCGCTTCATCATGCGCGCGCCCATGGGCGATACAGTTGTGTTGAGCACATGGAGCAGGCAACGCTGCTGCTCGTTTTCGGCCAGCAGTTCCAGATTGCGGATGGTGAACCGGTCCATCCACAGGTGCTCGTTGCGGTCGATGCGCTGTAGGGAAGTCACATGCCCGAGGTTGGGATGTTCGGTGTCTTTCAGGTAGTGCAGCACGGCCCCTGCGGCGGATACGGCTACCGGCATATTGTCCACACCAAAGCCCTTTAGGCTATGTGTTGAGAAATGCCGGAGCAGCGATTCGTGTGCATAGGTCTCGTCGAAAATCCAGTCCTCCAGCCCGTACGTGAAAAACTGGGTGCCAAAAATTTCACGGATGGTTTTCTGGCGGCTGCGCTGAAAGATCAGCTCGGCAGGCTTAAGGCTTTGCAGCAGTTTTTCAGTGTATTCAAGGCTGCCTTCCGCTACAAAGAATTCGCCTGTGGTGATATCGAGCAGGGCGACGCCGGTTGCTGTATCCGTAAAATGGATGGCGGCCAGAAAATTATTGCTCTGATGGTCGAGCAGGCGGTCGTTGATGGCTACGCCCGGTGTTACCAGTTCGGTTACGCCGCGCTTTACAATGCCCTTTGCTGTTTTGGGATCTTCCAGCTGATCGCAGATGGCTACACGGTAACCGGCTTTCACCAGTTTGTGCAGGTAGGTATCAAGCGCATGATGCGGAAATCCGGCCAGTTGCGAGGATTGTTCATCACCGTTGTTGCGCTTGGTAAGTGTGATGCCCAGTACCGAAGCAGTCTTCACGGCATCGTCGCCGAAGGTTTCATAGAAATCACCTACCCGAAACAGCAGAATGGCATCAGGGTATCGGGCCTTGATGGCCTGATGCTGCTGCATAAGCGGAGTATCGGCCTTTTGCTTTGCCATGGATGATTGCGGGCGGTGTAGGGGGACAAAAATACGGTCTTGCCTTCTTTTGTAAAGACGATTGTGCCTGTTGTTATGCAAAGGCATTTTTCATTCTGCCAAAAAATCCCGCATAATGCCTATCGGATAGCTGTTTGGGCCAATGAAGTTGTACCATCACAGATATCCAGTCTGTATGAATTACTTTTGCGCCGCAACGGATATGATAAAACTGCGCATGGACGAGCTGGGGCGGAAATCGGCGGACGAGTTCCGGAATGCGGGAAAACTTCCGGTGATTGCCGTGCTGGAAAATATCCGCAGCGCCTACAATGTGGGCAGCCTGTTCCGAACCGCAGATGCATTTTTGCTTGAAGCCATTTACCTGACCGGATATACGGCCACCCCTCCGCATAAGGAAATCAGCAAGACCGCCCTGGGTGCCGAAGAAACGGTGGATTGGCGGCATTTTCCGGATACGGCTTCGGCAATCCGGTCACTGCAAGAATCGGGCTACAAGGTTTGGGCGGTGGAGCAAACCCGAACGAGTTGCTATCTGCAGGATTTTGTTCCCGAAGCCGGACAGAAAACAGCGGTTGTTTTCGGCAACGAAGTGAGCGGGGTGGAGGAGTCGACCCTGGAAATCTGTGCGGGTTGCATCGAAATTCCGCAACTGGGCATGAAACACTCGCTGAATGTGGCCACTGCGGCGGGAGTGGTGCTTTGGGAACTGATCCGGCATAGCCTGCCACCGGGAAAAGCCCGTTGATCCTCAACTTATCCAATGGTTATCAGAAATTATTTCAGCCTCGTCAAATTCGCACATACCGTGTTTGCGCTGCCTTTCGCCCTGATCGGCCTTTGCTGGGGGCTGATGCGCAGTTGGAATCAGTTGCCCGGAACGGGTACTTTCGGAAAGTTGACTAATTTCTCGTCTTCGGGTGCCGGAACAAAACTGGTGCTGGTACTGGCTTGTATGGTACTTGCCCGAACGGCGGCCATGGCTTTCAACCGCTGGCTGGATGCCGATATCGATGCGCGCAATCCCCGTACCGCCTCAAGGGAAATTCCTTCGGGAAAAATCTCCCGCACCAATGCATTGACGCTTGTAGTGTTGTGCTGCCTGCTTTTTGTTGGTTCTGCGGGGTTGATCAACCGGCTTTGTTTACTGCTCTCTCCCGTAGCGCTTTTCGTGCTGCTGTTTTACAGTTATACCAAACGATTCACGGCCTGGTGTCATGTTGTGTTGGGGCTGGCCCTGGCCCTGGCGCCAATCGGGGCGTATTTGGCTGCTACGGGTTCGTTTGCCATGGAACCCGTTCTGATTTCCTTGGGGGTACTGTGCTGGGTAGCCGGTTTCGATATCATTTATGCGTTACAGGATGAGAATTTCGATAAGGCCCAGCGCCTGCACTCGATACCTGTCAGGTTGGGGCAGGCCGGAGCACTTCGGGTGTCAGAAGGACTGCACCTGCTTTCGGCTCTGTTACTGACCTTTGCCGGCATATCGGGCGGAAGAGGGGGATGGTATATGGCCGGTCTGCTTTTTTTCGGTATCCTGTTGATTTATCAGCACCGGCTGGTTAAACCGGGTGATCTGAGTCGGGTGAATATGGCTTTTTTCACCACCAACGGGGTGGCTTCGGTCATTTTTGCTCTGTTTGTGATTACCGATTTGCTCACTCATCCCTAACCGCATATGGCACGCATACTGGCAATAGATTACGGGGCAAAGCGAACGGGCATTGCCGTAACCGATCCGGAACAGATTATTGCCACCGCACTCACCACACTTGAGAGTGCCAGGCTAATGGACTTTCTAAGGGAATACATGGCCAAGGAACCCCTGGAAACCCTGATTATCGGGATGCCTGTAAACAACGACGGCACCGATACGCATGCAACGCCGCTGGTTCGGGGGATAATACGCAAAATACGGAAGGCTTTTCCGCTGATCCCCCTGGTGGAAGTCGATGAACGAATGACTTCCGTAATGGCCCGTTCGGCCATGCTTGAAATGGGAATGAAGAAAAAAGACCGGCGGCAGAAGGGAAATGTAGATCAGATTGCCGCCGCTATCATGCTACAGGAATACCTGTCGGGCAGGGGGAGTTGATATTTTAACGCCCTGTTTTTACGGCGGGTGAATAAAACCGGTATTTTTGCAAAGGAACTTTATTTGGTTTTTAAGTTTTGGTTTTTATTATAACTAATTGATTAACATTAGATGATACTCCCAATTACGGCGTACGGTATGCCGGTTTTGCGTAAAGTGGCCCTCCCGGTAGATCCCGCGCATCCGCAACTGGATCAGCTGATCGGCGACATGTGGGAAACCCTTTACAACAGCAGCGGTGTCGGTATTGCTGCGCCGCAGGTCAATCAATCATTACGTTTGTTTTTGGTGGATACCACCCAGTTCTTTACCAAACGGGAGGAGGACGATGAGGAATTTCCTGATGCGCCGGGACTCAAGGGGGTATTTATCAACGCGCAGCTGATTTCCTCGGGGGGTAAGGACTGGTCGTACAATGAGGGTTGCCTGAGCATTCCCCGGATCCGGGAGGATGTTCTTCGCAAAGAGCAGGTGACCCTGCGCTTTTGTAACGAGAAGTTTGAGGAGGAGGTCAGGACCTTTGAAGGAATCACGGCCCGGGTTATTCTTCATGAATACGACCATATCGAGGGCAAGCTCTTTATCGACTATATGAAGCCGCTCCGGAAAACCATGATCAAGCGGAAGCTTGATGATATCAGCCGGGGCAGGGTTCAGGTGGATTACAGGATGTCTTTTCCATCGAATTAAAAATTAAAACAAATCAAATTAAAGTATTGAAAATCAATTTTTCATACTTTTTTATATTTTTTTCAATTCCCTCCCTTTTTGCGCAAAAAAACGGGGCAGCCGATACCCTGGTTCAGGTAGGGCAGCGCACGATCGTATTGTCGGAAGTGGTGGTGAGTAACAAGCTGAACCTTCAGGCCTTTGTGGATCGGGTGCGGAGCGATACCAGTTTTTACAAGGCCTTCCGGAACCTGCATCTGCTGGGCTATACCTCCATCAACGACATCCGTATGCTCGACAAATCGGGGCAGACCCGGGCCTCACTCTCTGGCAAGATCCAACAGATCCGTGAGGGCAACTGCCGCAGGATGGAAAAGTTGTCGGAAACGGTGACGGGTGATTTTTATGATGAAGACGGGGGCTACAACTATTACACGGCCCGGATGTATGCCTCGCTGTTTTTTACGAATGGTTCGGTTTGCGGGGAAAACAATATCGTATACGGCACCGATTTCAGCACAGAGGGCAAATCGGGTATGGAAAAGCACCGGGAACAGTTGAAGATGCTGTTTTTCAATCCCGGCCGGAAAATCCGCGGGATTCCCTTTCTCTCCGGAAAAACCCCGATTTACGACGATGAAATGGCCGATAAGTATGATTTGTCCATCGATATGGACCGGTATTACGACCAAAGCTGTTACATTTTCACCCAGAAAGTGAAACCGGGGATGGAGGATGATGTGGTGGTCCGGGAGATGAAGACCTGGTTCGACGACAGGAGCTTTGACGTGGTGGCCCGTAATTATTCCCTGAAATATGATGCCGGTATTTATGACTTCGATGTAAACATGGAGGTGCGGATATCCAGGGTAGGGGATCTACAGGTACCCTCCCTGATACGCTATTCGGGCAACTGGAAGGCCCCGTTTAAAAAAAGGGAGCGGGGACTTTTTACGGCGGTTTTGAGTGGATTTTCAGTCCAGAAATGAGTGCTGGCGCGCATTTTACCCATTTTAATCCATATCGTCCCATGCTGCCTGAATAGATTTCATCTCCCGGCACATACTATTTCCCCCGACAGCTCGTTTATAATATGCCCCTGAGGCTCTGACACTTGTGCTTGGTTTACAAGATGTTTTCTTTGGGGGTTACAGAACCAAATTAGGTTCGTAAACAAAGACCTGATTTCTATCGGGTCTTTTGTTTTTTTATACGAAAGTGACTTTCCTCCCGGCCCGATAATTTCCCCGTATAATGCCGATGTGATAGCTCTTGGGGCCAATGAAATTGGTCCATTACAGATATCCAATCGGTATTAAACCTGTCCAACTCATTTCCGTCTGATTTGTTGTTTTCGGTGTACAAAAATATCGGGGGCCTTCGCCGATAAATTTTACATTTACAGGCAATTCCGCTTTTGTTTTGTTAATAAGATACGCTGCAATTTTTTGGGGTTTGCTTTGGACCCTGTCCGGTACCGCCCAGGACTTTTCCAACAAAGGGAAGGATTTCTGGGTGGGCTATGGCAACCATGTGCGCATGTTCAACAGCGGCACCCCCGAGCAGATGCAGATTTATCTTACCTCCGATGTCAACACCACGGGAAATGTCTCCATAGCCAGCATCGGGTTCAGCCAGAATTTCACCGTTACCGCCAACCAGATTTCCGTAGTCAATATTCCCCGCACGGCGGCCTTGCTGGATGAAGGTCTTTATAACCACGGCATCCATATCACGGCTGTACAGCCTATTGTGGCCTATGGCTTTATTTATGTAAACGCCATCTCGGGAGCTACGGTTTATCTGCCCACCAATACGCTGGGCAAGAACTATTACTCGCTCAATTTTACGCAGATTTCCAACGAGCCGAATTCATACTCCTATTTCTTTGTTTGCGCTACCGATACAGGAACCACCCGCGTGGAAATCACACCCACGCGGCAAACCAAGGGCGGGTTTCCGGCGGGCGTCACACAAACCATAAGCCTGCAGCAGGGGCAGATCTATCAGGTGCTTGCATCATCGGACCTCACCGGATCCACCATCAAATCGGTGGCCAGCGGGGGAGTGGGTTGCAAAAAGATCGCCGTGTTCTGCGGAAGCGGTAAGATTTCCATCGGCTGTTCGAACGGGGCGGGATCATCCGACAATCTCTACCAACAAATGTATCCGGCCAGCGCCTGGGGAAAAAAGTATATCCTGGTGCCTACCATCAATACAGGTGGCATACCCGGTACTTCCAACGGCAACCTCAACTACTTCCGGATTTATCGACCTGATCCTTCGTCCAATGTATTTGTAAATGGCGTTCTGCTCGACCCGGTAAGTTTCCTGAACGATTTTTATGAATTCAGTTCCAATGTGCCCTATGTGGTGGAGTCCGACAAGCCGGTGCTGGTAGCCCAGTATTTCACCACCCGCCAATCGAACAACCAGCAGTGTGGAGGCAATTTCGATCCGCACGACCCCGACATGATTTACCTGAACCCGGTGGAACAGACGGTGTCCAATGTCACCCTCAACTCCATGCAACCGGCTACGGGTACCGTCATCAATCGCCATTTCATCAACGTTGTGCTCCGCAATGCCGGTACCGGGGTCAGTTCTTTCCGGATTGATGGCGCTATTCCGGCCACCGCACCAACGCCCATTCCGCTCGACAACAATTTTGCCTTCATGCGTTTCCAGGTTTCTGCCGGAGCCCATAGCCTGAGTTGCGATTCGGGATTCAATGCCATTGCCTACGGTTTCGGGAATGCCGAATCCTACGGCTACTCCGCAGGTACCAACCTGCGTGATCTGTATAATTTCATTGCTCCCCTTAACCCACTGAACATTTCAGGGCAAAATACCGCCTGCGCGTGTACGCCGTTCTTCTTCACCATCACCTATCCGTTCCAGCCAACATCCCTGTCTTGGAACTTCAAAGGATTCCAGACCAATGTCACGGTCAATAATCCGGTGGCCGACAGTACTTACCTGATCAACGGGCGTCAGGTCTGGCGATACAAACTTCCTACACAATACACCTACTGCCCTGCGGGAAACTATCCGTTGTCCATAACCGCAGGTACCCCCGGAACCGATGGTTGCGGAAATACTCAGATCAAAGACGATACCCTGTATGTGAAGAATACGCCAACTCCCGTTTTCTCATTCAGCAGTACGGGCTGTATATCCGACTCGGTGTATTTCACCGATAACACGGTTTACGAAACAGGTACCTACTCGTATAAATGGTTCTGGGATTTCGGCGATGGCAATACCAGCACGCTGCGGAACCCCGCCCACAAGTACCTCACGCCCGGAACCTATACCGTTAAATTCAATTTTATCACCAACGTCGGCTGTATCAGTTCAACCACACCGTTGCAGGTTTCGGTTAATCCGGTACCCGTGGCCAAATTCGGTGTGCTCAATCCCATTTGTGAGAACAACGAGGTGATTTTTTCCGATTCATCTTCGGTGGCGGCACCGGGTACGATTTTCAAGTGGATTTATGAATACGGCGATGGTGCCGTTGACACGCTGAGCCGAACCAATAATATCCGGCACATCTACAATACCTGGGGGCCAAAGACGGCAACACTGACCGTGGTGTCGCCCGGTGGATGCACCAGTGCCCCTGTACAAAAAACCTTTACGGTTAACCCGCTCCCGCAGGCTGCCTTTACGCCGCCTGCGCAGGTTTGCTTGCCCTATCAGTCAGCCGTTTTCACCGATGCCAGTACGATTGCCGACGGTTCGCAGGCCAACTTATCTTATAAATGGAAGTTTGGTGAGCCCTCCAGCGGGCCGAGAGATAGTTCCATTCTCAGGAATCCTACCCATCTGTATTCCGGCACAGGTCCGTTCAACATTTCCCTGTTTGTAAGTTCCGCAGCGGGTTGCAAGGATACGGCTACGGGAGTCTTCAGCAATATTTTCCCCCAGCCTCTGGCATCCTTCACGGTAAATCCCGAAAACTGCCTTAATGCGCTCACACAGCTGAACAGTACGGCTCAGGCTCCGTCGAGTACAGTTGGCAACTGGTTCTGGGATTTTGATGACGGATCGGCAACCGGTACCGGAAAGAACCCTACCAAGACTTACGCCTTTGCCGATACCTTCAACATCCGCCATTGGATCCGTTCAGCCGCCGGATGTCAGAGTGATACGGTTGCCGAGCAAGTTATTGTGAATCCGCTGCCCGCGCCGGGATTCAAAACCGCTCTCCCTGCCTGTGCCACGCGCAATATCCTCTTCACCGATACTTCGAAGGCCAATGCCGGTAATATTGTAAAATGGACCTGGAATTTTGGTAATGGTCGGCCTGATTCAGTTGTCAATTCTGGCGCAGCGTTTAACTTCACCTATAATGCTCCCGGAACTTATCCGGTGAAGCTTACCGTTGAAACAGACAAGGGTTGTAAGAATGCGACTCCGCTGACAAGGGACATAAGCATCAATCCCCTGCCCATTGCCGGTTATATCAATCCCGAAGTTTGTCTGAGCGATGCCTCGGCCGATTTCACCGACACCTCTTTTGTTACGGGGGGAAGCATCGTTTCCTGGAATTGGAATTTTGGCGATCCCAACTCAACGCCTGCAGACAATGTATCGAATCTGCAAAACCCGCAGCACCGCTACAGTGCCATCGGAAACTATACCGCTACGCTGACAGTGACCACCAATTCGGGTTGCGTTTCCACAACGCCGCAAACCTTTACCGTAAATGGTGATATTCCGGTGGCTCGAATATTCAACGTGGCCCCCGGCTATTGCAGTTACGATTCGGTGGCCATCCGTGACAGTTCCACGGTGAATTTCGGCAATGTCACCAAGGTCATCATCACCTGGGATGATGCCGGTGCTCCCGGTGTCACTGAACTGGATAACAATCCCTTCAACGGAAAGATATACCGCCACCGCTATCCGGTGTTCCAGACGCCGCTTACAAAAACCTATCAGGTTCGGTATCAGGCGTTTTCGGGTACCCGTTGCTCTGATGATGTGACGATTCCGGTTACGGTATATGCTGTGCCCAAGGTGCAGTTTACCGCCATACCCGATATCTGCAAGGATGCCAATCCCTATACGATTGTGCAGGCTGCTGAAACTGGTGGCGTGCCCGGCTCGGCAACATTCAGCGGTACGGGAGTAAATGCGGCGGGTCTGTTCACACCTACCTTGCTTGCTCCCAATTCTTATCCGATCAAATACCTGTATATTTCCGACAAGGGCTGCCGCGACAGTTCAACACAATCCATACGCGTGCTTACGCCACCGGTGCCCAAATTCGGCGTAAGCAGCCCTGTTTGCAGCAATCAAACCGTCACATTCTCCGACAGTTCTGTTTCAACGGCCGGAACCTTGATCGAGTGGATTTGGGATTTTGGTGACGGTACTGTACCCTTGGTCAAAAACAGCAATGCACCGGTAACCCATGCATATATGGCACCCGGCTTGTACGAAGTGCTGTTGAAACTGCAAACCAGCAATGGTTGCAAGGTAACCGCAAGGCCCTTCGCACTGGATGTGAATCCAAACCCCGTAGCCGATTTCAGCTATCCGGCCAATATCTGTATGCCTGTAGCCAAAGTTGATTTCACCGACCGGTCCA
>CAZZLI010000102.1:0-10662 GCA_964655055.1 uncultured Ferruginibacter sp. | reverse complement strand
TTTTGGGTATGAACAATTAGGGTTCGTCCTTCATATATTTCAGAAGGCAGGCGAAGATAATATAGGCGGCCTGAAAATCCAAAAACTTTAGCCGATCCCCCTCGCCGGGCTAACCGGAACCGGTCAGCTTTTCCCCGCAAAAAAATGGTGGAACCAGGGGATGGTGGCAATGCCCTTGTAGAAATTTTCCACGTTGAACTTCTCGTTCGGGCTGTGCAGGTTGTCGCTGTCGAGGCCAAAACCCATGAACACGATTTTCACGCCCAGTTCCTTTTCGAACAAGGAGCAGATGGGAATGCTGCCCCCTCCCCTTACAGGAATGGGCTTTTTACCGAATGCGGTTTCCATGGCTTGTTCTGCGGCGCGGTAGGCCCGGCTGTCGATAGGCGTCATATAAGGTTCCCCGCCGTGATGCAGGGTGGCTTTTACGGTTACGCTGGGTGGAGCGATGGCCTGCAGGTGGTCGATCAGCAGACGGGTGATTTTATCGGATTGCTGGTTGGGTACCAGCCGGGCCGAAATCTTGGCAAAAGCTTTCGAGGGTAACACTGTTTTGGCCCCCTCGCCGGTATAGCCGCCCCAGATGCCGTTCAGCTCGATGGTGGGTCTGATGCCTGTGCGTTCATTGGTGGTGAACCCCTGCTCGCCCCAGAGCGCTTTCACTCCGAGGTCGTCGCGGTATTCTTTTTCGTCGAAGGGGGCTGCAGCCATCATCCTGCGTTCTTCAGGTCCGGCTTCCACCACATCGTCATAAAATCCGGGGATGGTGATATGGTTATTTTCATCATGCAGGGAAGCGATCATTTTTGCCAGCATGGTGATGGGATTGCCCACCGCGCCGCCGTAAACTCCGCTGTGCAGGTCGCGGTTTGGACCCGTAACCTCCACTTCGATATAGCTCAGTCCGCGCACCCCGATATCCATGCTCGGCGTATCCATGCTGATCATGGCACTGTCGCTGATCAGCACGCAATCGGATTTCAGGAGCGATTTGTTGGCCGAAACGAAACCTGCAAGATGGGGTGAACCCACTTCCTCCTCTCCTTCGATGCAGAACTTGATGTTGAGCGGTAGCGTATCGGTTTTCACCAGCGTTTCCAGGGCCTTGATATGCATGTAAAACTGCCCTTTGTCATCGCAACTGCCACGCGCATAAATTTTTCCGTCTACAATCACCGGCTCAAAGGGGCCGCTTTTCCAGAGTTCAAGCGGCTCGGCGGGCTGCACGTCATAATGTCCGTATACCAGTACGGTAGGCAGTTTGGGGTCGATGATCTTTTCGGCATAAACAATCGGATGGCCGGGTGTGGCATAAATCTCCACACGGTCGGCTCCGGCTTCCAGCAGCCGGGTACGCACCGCTTCGGCGCAACGTACCATATCCTCCTTATGCTCCGACTTGGCGCTGATGCTGGGGATGCGCAACAATTCCAGCAACTCGTCCATGAAACGATCGCGGTGTTTTTCCTGATATGAATTCCAGACTTCCATCATGATGATTTTATGTTTTTGTGTTCAAAAAAATTATCGCTGCGCATAGCGTTTCGACACGAAATCCCAGTTCACCAGGTTCCAGAACCCCTCGATGTAATCGGCACGACGATTCTGGTATTTCAGGTAGTAGGCATGTTCCCAGACATCAAGACCCATCAACGGCCTGCCTTTGAGGTCGGCAATATCCATCAGGGGATTATCCTGATTGGGCGTTGAACCGATAAGCAGTTTCCCATCGGCATCGGCAACCAGCCAGGCCCATCCGCTTCCGAAACGGTTTTTCGCCGCATCGCCGAACTGCTTTTTGAGTTCATCGATACTGCCGAAAGCGGCTTTGATTGCCTTTTGCAAGCGACGGTCGGGCTCCTTCCCCGATTCTGAAGGGGCCATGCACTGCCAGAAAAACTCATGGTTGTAATGCCCTCCGCCGTTGTTGCGCAATTTCATGCTATACCCCGAAACGCGGGCCAGCAGTTCCTCCAGCGTTTTTCCCTGTGCCATGGATTCCGCCGCCACGGCATCATTCAGGTTCTTGCAATAGGCTGCGGCATGCTTGCCGTAATGCAGTTCCATGGTGGCCTTGTCGATAATCGGCTCCAGTGCCTCATATCCGTAAGGAAGCGGTTGCTGGCTGAAGCCGCCCGTTGAAGGCGACATGCCTGCCAGCAAGTTCAGGGCAGGTTGTGTGCCGATAAAACCCAGCATGCCGGCTTTAAGCGATTGCCGGAGGAATTTGCGACGGGAGGAATCTTGATACATAGGTATCTCTTTAAAAATTTCACACAGGCATTTGATATGTGCCTACCGGTATGTTGCAAAGTACAATGCTTTGTTGCATCAAAAATGCGAATGTTTTGAACATCCATTTATTCGTTTGGATTCCCACGTTTCACAAAAGGAACATACCGCCGCAGTTTCACAAACATCCGGTAATAAAACTCCTTGTTGAACAACTGCGAATCGTGCATGGCCTTGTACGTGAAAAAGGCCCCCACGGGTACCAATACCAGAATAGGCAACCACATGCCGAAAATCAGCGGCGTCACTTCCTCCTTGGCGAATTTCTCGCCAAAAATATTGAGCAGGTGGAAGATGATGAAAAAGACCAGGGCAATCACCAGCGGCATGCCCATACCGCCCTTCCGGATGATGGATCCCAGCGGGGCGCCAATGAAAAATAGCACCAGACAGGAAAGCGAAAGCGAAAACTTGCGGTGCCACTCGATCAGACTGAACCGCGTATCGAGCCGCTTCGCATCGAGGTCTGCTGCGGAAAACTGATAAGTGTTGCGGATCGCCGAAGCGGTATTGATGGCGCCGTCGAGCACGATCAGCCGCAGCGAATCGGGCAAGCTGCTCAAAAAACTGCTGTCGGCCGGCACAGGCTTCGGTTTACGTACTTTTTTCCAGATGCTGTCGGGCAGGTTGGCAAAATGTAATGGCCTGGCGGCATCGCGACGGAAACGCCGTTCAGCGCTGTCCGACAGTTTTTTCAATGAATCGATATTGCGTTCCAGCTGTGCGATGCTCAGCATCCGCGAGTCGTTGCGGAACAGGGTATCGGATGTCTTGTTCATCTTAAGCGACGATACATCGAAAACCTTTTTGTAATCGCTGAACCGCATGCGGATGAACTCGGTGGCGGTATCGCCCATATTGCCCCGTTCCTGGTAGCGGTAACCGTTCTGCAGGCGAAACTCCAGAAAACGCTTGTCGGATGAAAGCTGCATCCGCCCTTTTTCGGCCACGATGCAGTTGTCCTGAAGCAATCCCTGCTGCTCATAGACCACTACACCATAAATACGCTGCTGATCCTTGTCTTTCGCCGACACCTTGATGGCATAGCCCGGAATGACGGAGAAGAAGGTACCCTCTTTCAAATCCAGCGCGGGCTTCTTGTACATGATGTCGAAGTACAGGGTCTTGAATTTCAGGTTGGCATAGGGAATCACATAGTTGGCAAACAGAAAACTCACACCGCAAAGCAGCACGCAGAAAAGTATCAGCGGCCGCATGAAGCGGAGCAGGGAAATACCCGACGACTTGATGGCCACAAGCTCGAAGCGCTCACCCATGTTGCCGAAGGTCATGATGGAGGAAATCAGGATGGCGATGGGCAGGGCCAGAATCAGCATCGAGGCGCTGGCATACCATACAAAAAGCAGGATGGTCATCAGGTCCAGATCCTTACCCACCAGGTCGTCGATATACTTCCAGAGCGTCTGCATCATCAGCACAAAAAAGGCGATGAAGAAGGTGACGATGAAAGGCCCAATGAAAGACCGCAGGATCAGGAGGTCGAGTTTCTTCAATGTGAGGGTTTTTCAGAAGCAGCCGCGCGGGCGAAATCCGTACCTTGATGCCCGATGAAGGACAGCCAACCAAAATTAACGCTTTCGGCCGAGGAACTTGAGCTGGTTTGCAACAGCGGGTGGATCCATACCAAACAACGCATCACCGAAACCGTGATCCGGCTATTCGGGGCGGTCCATGAAAAACAGCGGATCATTTCTGAGCAATACCTGAAACCGGAACAGGACAACGAAAACCCGATCAGGATTCCCGCAAAAATTTCACGCGGCGAACGCTACCTGGGCTTGCCCTATGTGGTGCTCGATTATCCCCGATGCTTCGGCAATGAAGATCTGTTCGCCATTCGCACCCTTTTCTGGTGGGGCAATTTTTTCAGCGTGCAGTTACTGCTTCAGGGAAAATTCCGCAACAACTATGCAGAGAACCTGGCTGCGGCTTACGAAAAACTGAAAGCAGTGGGATTCAGCATCTGCATTGCCGACAACATGTGGCAACATCATTTTGAGCGGGACAATTTCCTGCCGGTTGAGGAACTGAGTCCGGATGCTTATGGTGAACTGATCAGAAAGCATTCCTTCATCAAACTGGGAAAGAAGATCGCCTTGCAGGAATGGAATGAAGCCGAAGATAAACTGACAGCGGGTTATGAATTACTGATGAAGCTGGTAAACGGTCAGGCGCCCAGCCGGTGAATCAGATCCTTGACCTGGTATTCCCAGAGCTGCGACTGGTCTTTGATATCTTTCTTGTCGGCAAAATCCTTGATGACCAGGATGGTCTGGTTGGTGACTTCCGACTTTTCGATACGGAATTCGAAGAACTCACCCTTGGGTGCATGAAGCCAGCGGTAACGGACGAATTTATCCTCCTCGCTTTCCAGGATTTCAGCCTTCTCATCCACACCGTTCCAGGTGAAGGTGAACACATTGTCGCGCTCGTCGACCTTGTCGGCGAACCATTCCTGCAGGCCGGCAGGCGTGCTCAGGAAATCGTAAAGGATCCGGGGTGAACAGCGGACAGGATATTCGATGGAGTATATGGTTTTCTTACTCATTAAGAGCGTTACTGTGGGTTACAGTTTTGCAATAATAATGAAATAAACATGCCTGCAAAATATTTTCCGAAGTATTTTTCCTCATCCCCGTTCAACAGCGTCAAACCCCGCGTCGAATAAGGAAATAAGCGGCATTTTAAATTTGTTAAATTTGCGGCCTTGCGCTGCGGTTGAGCTTGCCGGCAATGACTCCGGAACATCAACCGCCGGCACATCAACAACGAAATACATACCGAAATGTTCAACGCATTAACCGAAAAACTCGAAACCGCATTCAAACATATCAAGGGGCAGGGCCGTATCACCGACCTCAATATCGCCAATACCGTCAAAGACATCCGCCGTGCGCTGGTGGATGCCGATGTCAACTACAAGATTGCGAAATCCTTTACCGACAGCATCAAGGAAAAGGCGATCGGTGAAAAAGTACTGAATGCCGTCAGCCCGGGACAGCTGATGGTCAAAATCGTGCAGGACGAACTTGCCCTGCTGATGGGCGGCAAGGAAAGCGAATTCCAGATCAGCGGCAATCCGGCCGTAGTGCTTGTAGCCGGACTTCAGGGAAGCGGTAAAACCACCTTCAGCGGAAAGCTGGCGAATTACCTGAAGCAGAAAAAAGGGAAATCGCCCCTGCTGGTGGCGGCCGATATCTACCGGCCGGCGGCAATCGACCAGCTGGAAGTTTTGGGCGGTCAGATCGGCATTGATGTCTACAGCGAACGCGAAAACAAGGACGCCGTAAGCATCGCCATGAACGCCATCCGCGAAGCCCGGGCAAAAAACAAGAATGTGGTGATCATCGATACCGCCGGGCGACTGGCAGTAGATGAAGTGCTGATGAAAGAGGTGTCGGACATCAATGAAGCGGTTAAGCCCTCCGAAATCCTGTTTGTGGCCGACAGCATGACGGGACAGGATGCGGTGAATACGGCGGCCGCATTCAACGAACGCCTCAATTTCACCGGCGTGGTGCTCACCAAGCTCGACGGCGATACCCGGGGGGGTGCCGCACTCAGCATCAGCTATACGGTAAAGAAGCCCATCAAGTTTGTGAGCAGTGGCGAGAAAATGGATACGCTCGATGTGTTTTATCCCGACCGCATGGCCCAGCGTATCCTGGGCATGGGCGATATCGTAAGCCTGGTGGAAAAAGCGCAGGAACAATTCGACGAGGCCGAAGCCGCACGCCTCGAAAAAAAGATCCGCAAGAACCAGTTCGACTTCGAAGACTTCAAAACCCAATTACAGCAGATCAAAAAAATGGGCAACCTCAAAGACCTGATGGGCATGATTCCCGGTGTGGGCAAACAGATCAAGGACCTTGATGTGAAAGACGATGCCTTCAAGGGCATAGAAGCCATGATCAATTCGATGACATTGGAGGAACGCCGCAACCCCGACCTGATCAACCCGAGCCGGAAGGCCCGCATCGCCAAAGGCAGTGGCAAGGATCTGGCTGAACTGAACCAATTTCTCAAGCAGTTTGATCAGATGAAAGGCATGATGAAGATGATGAACAAGATGCCCATGGGCAAGATGCCCATTATGGGCAAACGCTAAGCGGCACCGTTCCTTTTCACCGCATTTACATCCACTTCCCCGACCAGAAAAACGCTGCCACAAACAAGGATGGTATGGTTCGGCGATGCTGCCGATCTTGCAGCCTGCAGCGCCTGGTTGACATCGCTGTAAACGTCTCCGTTCAGCCCATAGGGTAAAGCCTGTTGCCGGAGTTCAGCCGCAGGCAAAGCCCTGGGAAGATGCGCCTGGGTGAAGTAGTATGAATAATGCCGTGGCAGCAGGCAAAGCACCGCATCGGTGTCTTTATCGCGTACCATGCCCAGTATAAGATGCACATGTTCCTTTTCGGCCAGCTGCCCGACCACCTGCGCAATGCCATCGGCATTATGGGCCACATCCAGAATGATTTCGGGTGCATCGGCCAGTTTCTCCCAACGGCCCCGAAGTCCGGTAGTTGAAGCGACAGATCGCAGGGCCGCATACACTTTCCCTGCGTTGAACACGAAACCCTTCTCCCCCAGTACGCGCAGGGCAGATAGCACGGTCAACAGGTTGATGGCCTGATAAATACCGGTAAGATCAAGCAGATAACAGTGATCAATACCCGAAATTTGATCGATAACACGACATTCAAGCAAAGCGCCTGAGTAAGCAGAGCTTTTAATCTTGTACAAATCAGCTGCAAAAAACAATGGAGCGCCAAGTGTTGCTGCCTGCCGTTCAAACACCGGGCGGGTTTCTGGGAGGTACTGCCCAATAACGACCGGAATACCGGGCTTGATGATGCCCGCTTTTTCGGTGGCGATTTCCGGCAGGGTATCACCAAGCAGGTTCATATGGTCGAAGCCGATGTTGGTGATGACGGATAATTCGGGGCATATGACATTGGTGCTGTCGAGCCGACCACCCAGGCCGGTTTCAATGATGGCCACATCCACCTGCTCCTTGGCAAACCAGTCGAATGCCATGGCTACCGTGAGTTCGAAAAAAGAGGGCGACAACGCTTCGGCGAGGTCCCTGGTTTTTGCCACAAAATCCACCACAAAATCCTCATCCACCTCCTTACCGTTGATGCGGATGCGTTCGCGGAAATCGTACAGATGCGGTGAGGTGTAGAGCCCGGTCTTATACCCGTTTGCCTGAAACACCGCGGCCAGCATATGGCTGCAGCTGCCCTTTCCGTTGGTACCTGCCACATGCACCGACCGGAATTTTGCTTGCGGATTACCAAGCCGTTCGCAAAGCGCCAGGGTATTGTGCAGGTCTTTCTTGTAGGCAGCCGCACCTATACGGCTGAACATGGGTAGCCGGGTGTACAGGTATTCGATGGTTTGCGGATAATCCATAAGAACAGGAATCAACGTTCGGGGCCGAAGATAAACAACAGGAAGCCCGCCATCAGTCGTTCACCTTGAAGTTGAACAGGATGGTGGTGAGGCCGCCATCCGGAGAGGGAGGAAATTTCAGGGAGGCTGCTTTACGCCGGGCGATGGAAAGGATCGCACCGTTGGACGTGGTGGTTCCCTTGGCTACCGAGGCGCTCTCGAAAGCACCGCTGCTGTTGTAGCGGACATCCAGATAGACTTTCGCGTTTTCAGTGAAATCGTCCTGAAAGCGCAGCAGACCCAGATTGACAGGCCGCACACCGCGCGTGACCGATACGCCGGAATTTCCGCCGGGTGTGTTGCCGTAACTGTCGGGCTTCCCGTTCGGAGATCCGGCATCGCCCTTACCGCCGGGCGTTGTTCCCTGATAGCGGTATCCGTTGTCTTCCGTGGCACCATTGCCCTTACCCGAGCCCGGCCCCTGATAGGTGGCTACGGGTTTCGGCGGACGGGGAACCGGAGCAGCCGTAACAACCGGCTTTTTTGTATCGTTGTTTTTGACCGTGGGCGGTGCGGGGTTCTTGTTCACCACAGGTTTGGGCGGCGGGTTTTCGATGGGGGCATCATCGGCATCGTTGGATGCTTCGGGCCGCGGGCCGGCATCCTGTGCCGATTGTGACGGCGTTGGCACTGGTGGTTCGGGCTCGGGCTGTACCATCTCGGAGCGATCACCCTTCACCAGGGGTTGCACATCGCCTTCACCGTCGGCATTGTTACCCAGATTGATTTCCATCAAATCGGTCACCACCGGCGGTGCAGGCGCATCAAGCCGCCATCGAATCATGAAACAGAGCAACAGAAGGATACTATACACCATCAGGGTGTAAAGCAGGGCCTGTTTGCTGTTTCGATCCTCTGCGGGGTGTTGCAGGGTTTGCATATGCGGGAGAGACATCATCACAAATATATTGGTTAATACCTTCCAGATGCAACGCGGTAAGGCATTTCACACCGGCATATTTTTTTTAACAGTTTTTTGGATATCCGGGAATGTATCAGCGCCCGTTGAAAATATCATAACCAAGCCGCACAAGGGTGGCGACAACCACCAGCAGGAAAAAGATGCGGACGAAGCGGCTGCCTTTCAATAAGGCAAGACGGCTGCCCAGCAAAGCCCCGGCCAAATTGCATAAGGCCATGGGAAAGGCAAAACCCCAAAGGATATGTCCGCTCAGTCCAAAGAAAATAATGGAACCTGCATTGGTTGCCAGATTTACAAACTTGGCATGAGCCCCTGCTTCCAGAAAATCAAATCCGAGAAAACGGATAAAGAAGAGCAGCAAAAAGCTACCCGCTCCGGGACCAACAAAACCATCATAAAATCCGACGACTGCAGCAAACAGCGCACAGCGGAATAATTGCGGGGTTCCGAGCAACGTACTTTGCCGAAGCACACCGAAATCCTTTTTTACAAAGGTGTAAACCGCCACAAAAGCCAGTACCACAAAAATGACAGGCTTTACAAAATGGCTGCTGATGATACTTACCAGATAGGAACCGGAGAAGGCTGCAGGCAGTGCAAAGAAGCACATCAACAGGAGCAGGCGCTGGTGAAGGGATATCTTTCCGGCATATTGCGCAGCCGCCATAGCCGTACCGGTAAAAGAAGGGATTTTGGTGGTACCCAGCAGCGTAGCCACGGGATGCTGCGGAAGGGTGATAAGTACAGCAGGTGTCTGGATCAGTCCGCCGCCGCCCACGATTGCATCCACGAATCCCGCGGAAAAAGCTGCAATACAAAGCACCGCTATTTCCATTGCTCCGCTCATGTTGTATAAACCCGTTCGCCGAACAGCAGGCTGCCGATTCGAACCATTGTGCTGCCCTCTTCCAAAGCAATACGATAATCGCCGCTCATACCCATGGACAAGATGGAAAAATCAGGTACGGCCGGAGCACGTTGCTTGTAAAGGCGGTTCAATCCTGCAAATTCCGAACGAATCTTTTGCGCATCATCGGTGAAGGTAGCCATGCCCATGAGTCCGCATACCCTTGCCGCCCCGCGGTGGGGCAACTCAAGCGCAAGTATTTCCGCTTCGCTGAATCCGAACTTGGTTTCCTCATCGGCAATATGCACCTGCAGCAGGCAGTTGACAGGCCGGTTGCACCTGACCGATTGCTTGTCGATTTCCCGCAGCAGCGAAGGGCTGTCGACACTGTGGATGAGATGGATGAAGGGAGCGATGAACTTTACCTTGTTCGACTGCAGGTGGCCGATGAAATGCCAGCGGATATCGGCAGGCAACTGCGGTTGTTTTTCCAGAAGCTCCTGCACATAGTTTTCGCCGAAATCACGCTGACCGGCTTGATAAAGTTCGAGTATATCGGCTACGGGCTTTGTTTTGGATACAGCTACCAGTGTGGCCTTGTCGCCCAGTTCGTCAAGAATAGCACGATACCTTTCGGTGTGAACAGCCATGGGAATGGATTGCGGTGACTTCGGAATCTTTCCTTCCGGAACAACCGGCAAAAAATTTATTTCAGGATGCTGCGGCTGATGACGATGCGCTGCACCTCGCTGGTGCCTTCGTAAATCTGGGTGATCTTGGCATCACGCATCAGGCGTTCCACATGGTACTCCTTCACAAAGCCGTAACCGCCGTGCACCTGTACCGCTTCGGTGGTAACCCACATGGCGGTTTCGCTGGCAAACACTTTGGCCATGCTGCTGCTGAGCGTGTAATCAATGCCGTTATCCTTCTCCCAGGCCGCCTTTAGGCAGAGCAGACGGGCCGAGTCGATTCGGGTGGCCATATCGGCCAGCTTGAACTGTATGGCCTGGTGGTGCATGATTTCCTTACCGAAAGCCTTGCGTTGCTTGCTGTATTCCAGTGCGCGCTCATAGGCGCCGGAGGCGATGCCCAGGGCCTGTGCTGCAATACCGATGCGGCCGCC
>CAZZLI010000101.1:0-10923 GCA_964655055.1 uncultured Ferruginibacter sp. | reverse complement strand
GGAAATAACCGATGCCTTAGCAGGAAACAGTGCAGCCCTCAAGTCCTATGCGGAGTTATACCGGGCTTTCACGGAAGAAGAAAAAAAATTGCAAGGCCTTATTGAAGAAAAACGGATCAACGATCAAACGGCAGATTACCATCAGTTCCTGCTGCATGAACTGGAAGGCATCGCGCTGAAGCAGGATGAACTGGAAACCCTGGGCGAGGAGCTGAAACGGCTTACCCATGCCGGGGATGTCAAACGCGAACTCGGCTTCGCTGTTCAGGAATTGAGTGAAGGAGAAACACCGGTGAACCGCCGTGTCCGGCAAATCCTGCATCGGCTGCAGTCGGTTGAGAAATACCTCCCGGAACTGAACGACATCGTCAAACGACTTAACAGTGTTGATATAGAATTGAACGACATCGCTTCGGAAATTGAACGGGCGGGTGATGCTCTGCAATCCGACCAGGAGAGCCTGGAGCGCATGACTGCCCGTCTTGACCTTGGCTACAAACTGCTTAAGAAACACCAGGTTAATTCAACGTCGGAACTGCTTGCGTTGCAAGTGGAGCTGACCCATAAGGTGGACCGCAAAGCAGATATCGATGTAGCCATCGGCAAGGCGGAAAAACATTCGGAAGAGCTCAGGAAAAAATGTACGGAGGCTGCAAGCCGGTTAAGCAAAAAAAGAACCGAGACCATAAAACCGTTTTCAGATCAGGTCAACGAATTACTCCGCCGAATCGGTATGCCGGCAGCCCGACTCAACATTGATATGAGCAGCACCCAGCTCAATGCCAGCGGAAACGACACCCTCCGGTTTGTTTTCGATGCCAACAAATCGGGACGCTTCGAGACTCTGGAAAAAGTTGCCAGCGGGGGGGAATTGAACCGGTTGATGCTCTGTATCAAATCGTTGGTCGCCGGTAAACTCAACCTTCCCACCCTGATTTTTGATGAAATCGATTCCGGAATCAGCGGGGAAGCGGCCCGGCAGGTCGGCATGATCATGAAAGAACTCAGTGGCAAGCATCAGATGATCGCCATCACCCATCAGCCGCAGATTGCCGCCAAGGCCGACGCGCACCATTTCGTCTTTAAAAAAGAGAAGGAAGGAAGCATGCAAACCTCCATCCGATTGCTGGAGAAGAAAGAACGTGTGGATATGCTGGCCCGTATGCTGAGCGGAGAAACCCCGACCGCATCAGCGGTACGGCATGCCAAAGAACTGCTGGAAGGCTGAGGGCCTGCGAACTGCGCTTTTCGAGATCAACCCGAAGATCAGGAGGAAGTAATACAAAAGCGACGTTACTCTAAGCCAAAGAATTTCCCCGGATAACGCCGATGTGATAGCTGCTTGGGCCAATGATATTGGTCCAGCACAGAAATCCAATCGGTATAACACGTAAAAAAATTTGATGATCCGGAAAATAAAAATATCTTCGCACATCTTTTAAAAAACCAAAAATTTCTAACCATGAAAAAACTGTTCGCCGTAATGGCCCTCGCAGGTATGCTCTCTTCCTGCGGAAGTTCTGAAACAACCGCCCCCGCTGAAGAAGCCGTAAAAGCAGTTGACAGCGCCGTAACCAACGCTGCCGCAACTGTGGATTCCGCAGCCAAAGCCACCGTGGATTCTGCCGCTGCAACCATGAACAAGGTTGCCGACTCCGCTGCCGCAAAGGTTAAGGAAGGTGCCGCTGCCGTAAAGGAAGGCGCTGAAAAAGTAAAAGAAGGCGCTGAAAAAGCTGTTGACAAGGCCAAGGAAGCCATCAAACACTAATTCAGTTCAACCGAATAAAAAAGGCCCCGGATTTTTCCGGGGTTTTTTATTGGCCGAATGGAAAAAGCGCATCAATCGGATCAAGAAAAAACAGCAAATTGATCGGATGATTGTTATGAAACATACTAAATTTGTTTATGCTTTCCGGGGCCAACCCTGAAATACATGGAACAAAAAAAATGAAAGCTACCCCGGAAGTATCGCTGTCCTGACTTAACGATCTGCCATGAGAAAAACGCTACTCGCCTTACTGGCTCTGATTTTTAGTTATTTTACCTCCGCACAGATTATCACCACCTGGCAGGGACCTTCCACCGGAGGAAGCTGGAATAATGCCGGAAACTGGGATAACGGGGTTCCCACAGCCGCTACAACCGATATTGTTTTTGACGGTTCGGTGGCCAGCCTGACCGGAGGGGTGATCCAGATTACCGATGTTTTCCAAACCAACCCCAATTTTTCGTACAACAGGCTGCGGGTCATCAACAATGCTACCGTCACCCTGAGCAGCAACAGCAATACCTTTTTTTATTTTTTCATCAGTATCGATATAGATGCCGGAAGCCGGCTGAATATCGGAGGAACCAGCTCAAGCAAATTTGAGATCGGGGGGCAATTTTCAACGCTGTCCACCATCAACGGCATCCTTGACCTGCAGGGACAGGGCAATAGTAGCAACCCGGTAAATTTTCAGCCGACCAACAGCAGTTTTGGCAGTACCGGAAGGTGTACGGTCAACGGTAAAATCATCCTGTCGGGGCTGAATGCCCGGTTCACGCCCAATGCGATTGTACCGGCTTTTGAAAGCGGCAGCGAACTCAACATCAAAAGAGACGGCGGTCTTATCCCAAGGTGTAATTTCAATAACGGATCCCTGATCAACGTGGAAGGAGCTGTAACCGCGGTTCCCCAGTTCAGTAATACAACCGGGGTGGTTTTTGAAGGAGAAATCCGTTGGAATTGTCCGCAACAGACCGCTACCGGCGCCTCGGCCATCGTACTCCCCTCTCCTTCCTTCAGCTATTTCGACTCGCTGGTGATTGTAAGCACAGGATCCAGGTCGATAAGACTGGCTACCAATCCGGCCAACTGTTACGTCAAAAACCTGATTGTGAACGGAGGAACGCTGGAACTCAGTTCTCCCGGGGGCTCGTCGGTGTACACGCAACGCGTTGATACGCTAATCCAGAACGGCGGAACCATCATCGGCAACGCGCCGGGCGTTGCAGGCTTCGACAATGCCTTTGTACCCGACACCCTAAACATATCGGGCAATTTCATTCAAAACGGAGGGATATTTGACTTCAGCACCCGAACGCCTGTAAACACTTCACCCAATGCATCCTTCGTGATGCAGGTTGCCGGAGATATGACCATCGGCGGTATCATCAGGCTATCCCAGCCCGTGTTCGCTCCAAGTTGCGCTTTGGTGTTCAACGGCGGAGCAGAGCAACGCCTGAAAATACTCACGGCAGGCAGATTCACCGGAATCATCCCCCTGATCATCAACAACAGCTCCCAGCAATCAGGACTAAGTCTGCTAAGCAATGTCACACTTCCCGACGCTCTCATCTTCCGCTCCGGCCATATCTTCCTCAACGACTTTGACCTGACCCTGCCCTGACCGCCAATTCAATTGGGCAATACCTTGGACATTTGCTGACCAACCCGCTCTGCAACACTTGTTCTTGCAATAACATTTGCCGTTAAACAGGTCAATTTTTTTCCATAACATCAGGATTTATCTCCATTCCGGTAAAATAAAATGGGGAAATTATGCAATTTTATTATTCAGTAGAATAGAATAAACTGCTGAATAACAACACATTGTATTTAATTTGAAACAAAGTACTGATAACAATATTTATGCCTAAACATATGATTATTTGATAATTTTCGTTACCTTCATCGGCTCCGGAAAAATGATAACTAACCCCCATGTGCAAAAAGCCCACAGGCTTTAAGCTTGCCTTATCGCTTTCCCTGCTGCTATGCATGGATGCCTTGGTGTTTGCCCAGGGGCCTGTAGTTTCGTTTACCGCCTCTACCACAAGAGGTTGCTCGGTACTAAGGGTAAGATTCACTGACAACTCAACCGGTAATCCCACAGGCTGGCGCTGGCAGTTCGGAACACTGGGTACTTCCACACAGCAAAACCCGACTTTTGACTTTCCCAATCCGGGCAAATACACGATTACCCTGACCGCGGCCAATGCTTCGGGGAACAACACCCTCACCCGGACCGACTACATCGAAGTGCTTGCTAGGCCGGTTGCCGAATTTACTGCCAATAATACGGGGGGCTGTGTACCCCTGCTTACCCAATTCACCGACTCCAGCAAGCCCGGCTCAGGTACAATTGTTACAAGACTTTGGAATTTTGAAGATGGCTCCACATCCGGGCTTACAAACCCGCAAAAGACTTTCAACAATCCCGGAGACTATAGCATAAGCCTGAAAGTGACCAACAACTCGGGATGCTCCGATTCAATCGTCAAACCCCATTTTATCAGGGCTTCATCCCCCATCAGCGCGGCATTCAGGAACACGCAGGCAGCAACCTGCCGCACGCCGGAAACCATTAGTTTCACCAACCTGAGTTCGGGAATCGCGCCCCTGTTTTTTGAGTGGCACTTTGGTGACGGTGATACATCACAACAAACCAATCCCGCGCATGCATACACGACAGGCGGGTCCTACACAGTCAAACTCGTTGTCAGAAATCCGGTAGGCTGCCGCGACTCCGTTACCGTGACCCGTGCCGTAACCATCAATAATATCCAAACAGCTTTTTCCGGCCCCGACAGCGTTTGTGCCGGTAACGCTGTGGTGTTCCAAAACACGTCCAGCAGTCCGGTTGCCACAGCATCCTGGTTTACCGGAAACACCCTGGTCAGCTCCAATACAAGTTCGGCAACTTTTTCCTGGAACAATCCAGGAGTCTATCCGGTAAGTTTTTTTGCAGGGTATCCCGGATGTTTCGATTCCTTTTCACGGACAATACGGGTACTTGGCCTTCCAACCTCAGGATTCACGGCTACTAATCTGGCCGCCTGCCAGGGCCCGTTGAACACCGTTTTCAACAATACATCGTCCGGAGGAATCAGATGGCTCTGGGATTTCGGGGATGGAACAACCGACTCAAGCAGAAACCCCCTCCATACTTACACCAATCAGGGAAGCTACAGCGTATCCCTTACAACCATCAACGCCAACGGCTGTCAAAGGAAATTCACCCAAAGCAACCTCATCACCATCAAAAAACCATTTGTCCGGATTGCCAACCTGCCTGCTGAAGGCTGCGTGCCTTTCACCATCCGAGCAGTACCGGGAATCTCCTCGGTTGACGGACTGGATTCGGTGATCTGGAAAGACGGATTGGGGAACTCCTACAGGGGACTGAACCCTCCCCCGTTCACGTATAGCAATCCCGGAAACTACACGGTAAAATTATTCGCCACTACCACCGGGGGCTGTACCGATTCAGCGGTCGTCACAAACGGCATCAGGGTTGGAACAAAACCTACAGCCAATTTTTCGGCAGACCGCATGACCCAGTGTGTTTTTCAGCCCGTGGTTTTCACCAACCTCTCTACCACTTCCGACACATGGTGGTGGCTGTTCAGGGATACGACGATCAGAACCCGAAACGCAAGCTATTCGGCGCGGGATACCGGCTCGTACACTGTAACCCTGATTGCAGGCAACAACGGCTGCAAGGACACCCTAACGCGTAACAACCATATCCGCTCACTGCCTCCCATCGCACGGTTCAGGCCCGTCATCGATTGCAACAACCAGCTTCAGGTGAGCTTCATTGACAGCTCGGTAATGCCGCAAACCTGGAACTGGAATTTTGGCGATGGAACAACCGCAACCGACAGAAATCCCATGCACCGGTTTAATACGCTCGGAGAATTTACGGTCAGCCTGACCAGCGGAAACGGAGCCTGCACCCATACGGATTCTGCACGAGTCAGGCTGCTGGTTGTCAATCCGGATTTCACCAGTAACGATACCTTAGCCTGTAAATTTCAGGCACTCCGTTTCTCGGCTACCAACCTTGACTCATCGGTCATCAAAAATTATCACTGGGATTTTGGTGACGGCATCTTCCAGAACTCGAACAGTGGAACGGTGACCCATGATTTCCGGAATTCAGGCAGATACAGCATCACACTAACCGTTACCGACATCAACAACTGCACCTACAGCATTACCAAAAGCGGGCTGATCAAAATAAACGGTCCCAAAGCGGGCTTTACCACAACTCCCCGCACCGGATGCGCCCCGCTTCTGATCTCATTTTCCGATGCTTCGCTTTCCGATGGATCCAATAATCTGGCTAGCTGGAAATGGAACTATGGGAACGGACAGTCCCAGATCTTCAATACCCCTCCCGCCGGCCCCCTGTCATACAGCTACTCGGATACGGGAACTTTTTATCCCAGCCTGCTGATCACCGACCAGATCGGGTGCATTGACAGCATCCGTGCGTCAGATCCCATATTCGTGACCAAACCAAAAGCCGGTTTCATCAACTCGAATTCAAACATCTGTGCCAACAGCAACGTGCAGTTTTCCAGTGTGGCCAAAGGAACCGGACTCTCCCACCTGTGGCAGTTCGGAGACAACTCCACATCAACAGCACCGAATGAAAACAAGATTTATCCGGTTACGGGAAATTACACAGTCAAACTCATTGTCACCGATATCAATGGCTGCAAGGATTCCCTGGAACGCCCCGACCTGGTAAGGGTTCAGAATGTGCAGGCCGCTTTCGAAATGTCGGATTCCGTTACCTCCTGCGCCCCGATTGACATTTATTTCACCAATACGTCCCTGTTTTCCATCAGCCAGACCTGGGATTTCGGGGACGGGACTTCCTCTACACTGGCCAATCCGACCCATCTGTATTCCCAACCTGGCAATTATACCGTAAGACTTATCGCTCGCAGAACAGGCGATTGTATCAGTGAAACCACAAAACAGGTTCGCATTTTCCCTTCCAACTCCTCCCTCTCGGTAACCTCGGCATTGATCGGGTGCCAACCCTATACCGTTCAATTAAAAGCATCTACCGCAGGGCCGGTACGGTATGCGTGGGATTTCAACGACGGTACTACGGTTCTGTCAAGAGACTCAATCATCAACCATATTTACACGGAAACGGGAAGTTACCTGCCCGTTGTTCGCATGAGGGATTCGACCGGCTGCATCCTTACGGCCCGTGCTCCGGACAGCATCCGTATTGTGGGCAGCGATATCGATTTCAGCAGTGACCGTTCCCTGCTCTGCGGAACAGAACCCATTCAGTTCCGGAATACCACAAGAACCCCCTCAGGCACCCAATTCAAATGGCAGTTCGGTGATGGTGCTTCCAGCAACAGTTTCAGCCCATCACATCAATACACAGCCAACGGGCTATACACGATTACGCTTACATCGATCTCCGCTTTCGGCTGCAAGGACACGCTCATCAGGACCGATTTCGTGAAAGTGGTCACGCAACCCGACATCGGCATCAATGGCAGTTCCGGACTCTGCGGAAGTTCTTTGGTGACACTCTCGGGCCGAATCATCCGATCCGACAGTCTTCCGTTGACCTGGGACTGGAATTTCGACAACGGCTCCGTTGCCGGCGGTCAGAATCCGCCCCAGCAATTGTTCAGCCTGCCTCGTACCTATCAGGTCAGGGCCAGCGTTACCAACGCCAATGGTTGCACAGATACTTCTTATTTCCCGCTGACGATCCATCCCATTCCGGTTGTTGATGTTATTCCGGATACCGTTGTTTGTAAGGGAAGTTCCATCGTTCTGCGAACAACAGGCGCTCAAACCTATGTCTGGCAGCCTGCACAAAATCTGAGTTGCAGCACCTGCAGCAACCCGGTAGCTACAGCGAACGCCAATACAAAATATTTCGTAACCGGCACAAGTTCAGACGGTTGTAATCACACGGACAGCATACAACTTATCGTGCAACAGCCCTTCCGGATCCAGACCAGACGATATGATGATACGATCTGCGTAGGTGAAACCATTGAATTCAATGTAACCGGTGCTGACCGCTATGAATGGACGCCGACGGACGGCTTGTCCAATCCGCAAAGCAATCAACCCCGGGCAAATCCTGAGCAAACAACCCGATACAGGATCATAGGCAAGGATATACATAACTGCTTCGCCGACACAGCTTACCTTCCCGTTATGGTATATCCCTATCCGCTGATCAACGCCGGAGATGACCGTACCGTGAATCCGGGTACGTCATTTCAACTCTCCACCCTTTTCTCTTCGGATGTCAATCAATGGACCTGGACGCCCGCCGACGACCTTTCCTGCAACCGCTGTCCGGCTCCGGTGGTAACGCCCTCGTTCAATCGGACCTATCGTATCACCGTCGCAAATCCGGGAGGCTGCAGCGCATCCGATGAAGTCGAAATCAGATTGTCCTGCGACAACAGCAACCTCAATCTGCCCAATGCCTTCACGCCCAACAACGACGGACTGAACGATGTCCTCTATCCCAAATCCAACGGCATCTATTCCATACAGTCATTCGTCATTTACAATCGTAATGGCGAGGTCGTTTTCCGCAACGGGAATTTCATGCCGAATGTGCGCAGCGCCGGATGGAACGGGATGTTCAAGGGTATGCCTGCCGCCGCAGGCACCTATGTTTATGAGATCGTCTGCATCTGCAACAACAACAACATGCTCCGCTTCAACGGGAATATCACGCTGATCCGATAATAATTTCCCCGCTGCTGCGTTTATATTCTGACGCAAGTCATTTAATCCAGACCTAAAAACAAAGCCGTATTTTATGAAAACAGTTGTACACAAATTCGTGTACATGGCACTCATGTTGTGCCCTGCACACGTGTTATCCGCACAGGATATCCACTTCTCCCAGTTTTTCGAAACCCCATTGCTCAGGAATCCGGCGCTGGCAGGACTTTTCTCCGGCGATGTAAGGGTACAGGCGGTATACCGCACACAGTGGCAATCCATCACAGTTCCCTACCAGACGACTTCCCTGAATGCAGAGTTCAAAAAACCCGTAGGCAAAGGCGAGGACTTCATGACCATCGGCGGGCAGATCCTCTTCGACAAGGCGGGTACGGTGATGATGACGAATACCCAGGTGCTTCCCGCTTTCAACTACCACAAGTCGCTCAGCTCCGAAAGGAACATGTACCTCTCCCTGGGTTTCATGGCAGGAATCGTACAGCGACGGCTCGACAGGAGCAAGATGACCACCAATAACCAGTTTGACGGCACGGGTTTCAACCCGGGTTTGTCGGACGGAGAAAATTTTTCCAACAACGGGTTCACCTATTTCGACGGAAGCGCCGGCCTGAGCTTCAACGCACAACTGGGAGACAATACCGACAACAATTTCTTTGCAGGAATCGCCTACCATCATTTCAATAAACCGGTACGTGTTTCGTTCTATACGAACAATGCCGTGACCCTGATGCCCAAGTGGGTATACTCTTCCGGCTTACGGATGAGCACCACCGAACATTCCTATATCACCTTCCAGGGCGATTATGTGAAACAGGGCCCGCATACCCAGATTATAGGCGGCGGCATGTACACCCAGAAGCTGGATGATGTGGACGACCCGCGCTATCTGATCCATCTGGGAGGCTTCATAAGGTTCAAGGATGCGTTCATACCGATGGCCAAACTGGAAATGAGGCCGCTGACCATATCGGCCAGCTATGACGCAAACATATCCGAACTGACGGCCATTACCCGTGGAAGAGGAGGTTTTGAAATGGCCCTCAGTTATGTAAAATATCTCAACAAAGACAACAGCAGCCGCGATGCGGTTAGATGTCCGAAATTCTAAGCCATAGTCACACCAACATAAAAGATGACGTAAAGAGCTTTTGTTTTTATGGATTGTTTGGATAAGAAAAAGGCCCCGCAAGGGGCTTTTTTTGTTGGCTGAATCTCAGATGCCTCCTGTTTTCCTGTAGTAACCGATTAAAAACCGCGAAACTTCACTGTAGGTTTTCAATCCGGAGGGCTGCCGGTTTCTTCGCAGATAAAGCGCATACACCCTGTCTACTAAATCGGCAAGCAGATTGTGCTGCCGTACCGAATAACGCCGCCATTCAGAGAGGTCGCGCTTTGCACGTTCCGGCAGGGACGCTGCACGTTTTTTTGCAAGCAGGCTATCGTACCGGAAAAGATCGGCATTCGCATACAGGAAAAGGTCCAGGTAAGCCGAATAACGGAACCGGATATCATTGGAAGCGGTAGCAGCCAGATAACCCGCAAAGTTTGCCTCATTCTCCTTGGCATACCCGAGCTGATGGGCGATTTCGTGGCAGGTGGTATAGGGAATCTGAAATCGGGGTACACCTGTGTTGACCTGCGCCTCACCCGTAAACGGGTTGTAGTATCCCATGAATCCCGCAAAATCGCCCAGCCAGCCCCATAGGGAAGATCGCAGCAGCGGAGTGCCATTTACAAGAAAGGGATAGCGTGTGGCAGCCTGCCGGTAAGCCGCTTTTGCTTCTTCAAAGATTGCCTTTGTATTCCAGGCAGCAGAAGAATCTTGTCGGCTGCTGCAGTCATTCAGTTTTTCCAGCAGGATGGAGTCAAGAACAACCAGTTCTTCTTTTGAAATCCGGGAGGTATCCAACGATAATTGTACAGAAATCCCCATACGGTTGTAATTGATACCCCACAACAGATTGAAAAAAAGGTAAACAGATAACATTCCGGGCAAAAGCCATTTAAAAAAAGACAACCAGGCTCCCCGGTTCATCCTACCGGAGAAAAGTTTTTTGACGAACCGAAACAAACCGATGAATAACAATAGAAACAGAGCGCCGTAAAGAATATCGCCAACCGAAACCGGCGAAAAGGAAAACAGAGACCGAAGTAGCCGGGAAATAACCGGATAAACCCGATTCGAATAAACCCGCTCTACCCGTTCAGGCGCGCTGCAAAAAATATGGAGGCCCACAGACAAAAACAGCAGCGGGGAAAGTAGAAACAGATACTTTTTTCCAGACATAAAAAACTGATTCCGGTTGGAAAGTAAAATATACGAAACCGGGTTTTTGGTTAAACCTGCACTTACTCCCCTTTTTGATTGAATTTGATTCAATTTCAGGGTCCCCCTACCG
>CAZZLI010000100.1:0-10952 GCA_964655055.1 uncultured Ferruginibacter sp. | reverse complement strand
GCAGGGTTTTTCCGGTACCGGGCGGGCCGATAAGCAAGGCGCCCTTGGGAATCTTGCCGCCAAGCGCAGTATATTTTTTAGGATTCTTGAGGAAGTCCACAATCTCCATCACTTCCACCTTGGCCTCATCCAGTCCGGCCACATCCCCGAAATTGATATTAACCTTGGCGGCTTTGTCGAACAGGGTGGCTTTCGATTTTCCGATGTTGAAGATACCTCCGGGTCCGCCGCCCGCACCGCCGGGACCACCTACTTTACGCATCATCAGCATGAAGAGTAGGCCAATGAGAAGTATAGGCAGCAGGGTGGTCACTATCTGGCTGAACATTTCCCCTTCCTCTTCGGGGGAATCGGGTACCCTTGCCACGGTAGGGTTATCCTTGTAGAAACTGTCCATCTGCTCGGCAAAGGTCTTGTCTTCGACGATGCTGAAATAGAGTTTCGGCTCGGGGATTTTTCCGGCGATTTCGTACTTCTGGGAATCCAGAATTTTCTTGTAGAACTCAGCATTCCGGGTGAGGGCATCCTTTGTCAGAAAAACACGTACGATTTTCTTGTTGCGGATGGTTTTGATTTTCTCGACATCACCCAGCTTGAGCATTTCGGTGAATTTGAGCTGGTCGGTCTCCACACCGCCTCCCGTGACGCCGCGGAAAAAATTGTATCCAATCAGGACAAGAAAGGTAATGCCATAAATCCAATAGATATTCAGCCGGGGCTTCTTCTTCTGTTCGTTGTCATCGCCAAACGGATTCAGATTCCTGTTTCCTTTCCGGCGGTTTTCGTTTTGTTCGTCTTGCATAAGTTCGATAGTCTTCGTTTAAGGGAATTGCCGGACTGTGTTTCAGTCGCGGTGTTCCATCTGGGGCGCGTCGTTCCACATTTCCTCCAGGCGGTAAAACTTGCGCGGCTCGGGGAGCATGACATGCACGACCACATTCACATAATCGATCAGGATCCATTGCTGGGCCTGTCTTCCTTCGTGCCGGTAGGGCAGTTCGCCGCAGGTTTTCTTGACCAGTTCTTCCACATACCCCGCGATGGCCATCAACTGGGTGTTGTTGGTGGCTTCGCAGATGATGAAAAAATCGCAGACGGCTTCAGGAATTTTCCGCAAATCGAGACTGATGATGTTCTCCCCTTTTTTCTCCTGGATGGCCCGGACGATGGTTTTGAAAATCTTGCTGTTTCGTGTGAGCCGTGTCGATGTTTTTTTGCGCTGGGCCAGTACGGTGAGTTGCTCCAAATTGAAAACAAGTTTTTGGTTTCCGTTCCCCCAGGGCAACTGATGCCGGAGCGGAACAATCATTTTATTTTTTTGTAGCGCAGTTGTAGCTTGCGTTAGCCTCAAAAATACAATATTCTTCCATCAATCTCCGCATCATGGCCAACGGTTACGGACCTTTTACCGTATTACCCGCCCTACCCAGCACCAACAACTATGCCATGGAGCGGGCGGCTGCAGGAATGGCCCGACATGGTGAAGCCTATTTCACCGCTTTTCAAGAGGAAGGACGGGGACAACGCGGAAAATCCTGGAGCAGCGGCAAGGGGGAAAATATCGCCCTGAGCATTGTAATCAACCCTTTTCCGCTGCAATTGGAGCAACAATTCCTGCTTTCTGCTGCTGTAGCCGTTTGCTGTGCCCAATGGTTCAGGCAATATGCCGGCGAACCCACCCGCATCAAGTGGCCCAATGATCTTTACTGGCGTGACAGAAAGGCAGCAGGTATTCTGATTGAAAACACAATAGGACAGGGTGCCTGGAAATGGGCGGTTATCGGCATCGGGGTCAATATCAACCAGACAGTTTTTGATGCGCATCTTCCGAACCCCGTATCGCTGAAGCAGATTACAGGTAAGGACTATGCTCCCGAACAACTTGCCCGCGAACTGCACAAGTCTGTCACCGGTGAATTGAACCGGCTGAATGAAGCAGGCTTCGGTCCGCTGCTGCAACAATACAACGAAATGCTCTACAAAAAAGAGGAACGGGTGAAGATGCGCCGCGGCGGTATTGAATTCGAAACGCAGATCAAGGCGGTGGACCGGAGCGGGCGCCTGCACACACGCGACCATATCGACAACTGGTTTACGCACGGCGATGTGGAATGGGTGTCAACCTGATATCGATGCACCAAACAACGGATCACGCAGATCCAGTTCCCTGTAGGTTGAAATGACTTTTTCGGCACCCCAGCCGGTAAGTTCATGCACACGATGCATGGTTGCCAGGCCGATAACCCTTATGCCCGCTACAGCCGCAGCATCGATTCCTGAACGGGCATCCTCAAAAACAACGGCTTCGTGCGGATGCAGATCCAGTTGCCGGAGCGCCTGTTGAAAGACTTCGGGATCAGGCTTTCCCCGCATAACATCATCGCCACTGACAATTGCATGAAAACAGGGTCCTAACCCGAGTTCATCAAGTACCATGTCGATGTTCTTCCGGTTGGCCATGGAAGCCAGTGCAATCTTCAATCCTGCGGCATGCGCTTGTCGTAGAAAATCCGGAAATCCGGAAACAGGCTCCACACGGCCGCGGTACATGCTTCTGAAAAGCGCCTCCTTCTCTTCGCCCAGCGCATCACGGCGGTCCGGTGTAAGATGCGTACCGAAAATCGCCGTAATGATTTCGGTGATGGTGCCGCGGTTCTTCGTTTCAAATTCTTCGGGAGTAAGGTTGATTCCCTTTGCGGAAAGAAATTGCATCCATGCCTGCAGATGAACAGGCATACTGTCGACGATGGTACCGTCCATGTCGAAGATCAGGCCTTTGATGCGATGTTGCGGCATAGTGTAACCGATAGCGTTGGCTTATTCGGACAAACAATTCTCCCGACCCCGGGGCAGCCGTACGAAGTAACACGAAAGTGGAGTTACTTCAAGCCCAAAAATTTTTTCCGTATACTACCGATGTGATACCTGTTTGGACCAATGAAATTGGTTCATTACAGATATCCAATCGGTATACCCTATAAAATCGTTACCGAGCAAGGTCCAATCCGCCTGTTCCGGGCTGCTGCGGAGCCCGCAAAAAACAGCCAATAATTTTAGGTTATTTTGCTAAATTTATTAGTAATTTTGACCAAAACCTATGACTATGGAAATCGAACGGTTCAGCAACAGCACTTATGCGGGCAGCAAGAAATTTTCGCAGCAAGACATCCCCTCGGCCAATGCCACAGGCTTCGGCGCGCCCACCGATGATTATATGGAACGGGGCATCGACCTCAACGAGCAGCTGGTACGCAACAAGCCCGCCACGTTTTTCATGCGGGTCTGCGGCAACAGTATGATCAACGCCGGCATATTCGACGGCGATATCGTGATTGTGGACCGCAGCATCAAACCGAAAAGCGGCCGGATCATCATTGCCGTGCTCGACGGGGAGATGCTGATCCGGCGTCTTGAGCTTTCGATGAACAAGGTGCGGCTGATTCCCGAAACGCCGCGGCTGGCGCCCATCGACATCAGCGAGTTCAGCGATTTCAACATCTGGGGTGTGGTTACCTACAGCATCCATACCACCTGAGCATACGGTAAGCATTCACAGAATCCGCACCCAAAAAACCAGCGTGGCAGCCATTCCCTTCATACCGCCGCTTTCGGGCGAGGACGCGCACCGCGGCAGCGGCTTTATCGCCATTGTGGACTGCAACAGTTTCTACTGTTCCTGCGAGCGGCTGTTTCAACCGCAGCTCGACAAAAAACCGGTGGTGGTGCTGAGCAACAACGACGGATGCATCATTGCCCGCAGCGATGAAGCCAAGCAGCTGGGCGTGAAGATGGGCGAGCCGTATTTCAAAATGAAAGCGCTGATCGGGCAGAACGGCGTGCATACCTTCTCTTCGAACTACCACCTATACGGCGACCTGAGCTGGCGTGTGATGGAAAGCATGCGCATGCTTGCCGGAGCCGGCAATGTGGAAGTGTACTCGGTCGATGAGGCATTCGTCAATCTCGGCACCATACCCCGCGAGCGGTTGCGGGAAACCGCCCTGCAGATCCGCGAGACGGTGGAACAATGGACGGGCATCCGGGTATCGGTAGGCGTGGCGCCCACCAAGGTGCTGGCCAAGGCGGCCAACCGGCTGGCGAAAAAAGACAAGCAGGCATCGGGCTGCGTGATGGTGCTGGATGATGTAGCAAAAATCAGCGAGGCCCTCTGCCAGACACCTGTGGGCGAGCTCTGGGGAATAGGGCGCCGCTATACGGAGAAACTGATGGAACAGCATGCCATCTTCACCGCGTTCGACCTGCGGCAGAAAAACGAGGAATGGGCCAGAAAAAACCTGGGTGGTGTGGTGGGGCTGCGGCTGCTGCGCGAATTGAAGGGGATGCCGGCCAACGAAATGAAGGACCCGTTCACCGAAAAAAAAATCATCGCCACCACCCGCATGTTCGGACGGCCGGTACACCTGCGTGCAGATATCCGCGAAGCCGTAGCCACCTATACGGCAAGAGCGGCGGAAAAACTCCGGCGGCAACATAGCGCCGCAGCGGTGATCTCGGTGTTTCTGGTTCCGCGCCAGCCTTATACCGACGGTCCTTACCGACACGCACCCGGTTTGAGCGCATACATGACCCTGCCGGAAGCCACATCGGCAACAAACCGGCTGACCAAGGCTGCGCTCAATATTGCGGAAGCATTGTTTGAAGAAGGAAAAACCTATAAGAAGGCGGGTGTGGTGCTGAGCGGCATTGTTCCCGATACCTGCATACAACCCGGACTTTTTGCCCCGCTGCCCGATGTACGCACACAGCAGCTGATGCAAACGCTCGACAATGTGAACTTCGCCATGCGCGATGCTGTGCTGCGGTTCGCATCGGCCGGAACAAGCCATAAGTGGAAAATGCGTCAGGAGCTGCGCAGCCCGCGCTATACCACCCGCTGGAATGAAATGCGTACGGTACAATAAGCAGCAGTGAGAACTCTATTAAACGAAACTATTGCGGCGACGCTCGTACAAGGCAATGATCATAAGCATGAGCAGCATGCCGTAAAAAACATCTTCAAAAGGAATGGTGTAAATACGGAAGCCGAGATTCTCCGCATTGTTGTATTCCACCACAGGCAAGGCTGTAAGAAAACCGTTCACAACCAGAAAGGGAAGCAGTGCCACTGCATAGGATACCAGAAAATAAGCGGCTGAAAATCCGCGGAAAAATCCGGGGAACGCGTAAATCATGGCAATGAATGCAGCCGTGAGGCAAAAGGTGACCGAGGTGTATGCCCTCCGGAAAAAAACCAGCCCGGCAATCAGAAGCAGCAATCCGGTCCACTGCAGCAATTTGTCGGCCCGGGTAATTTTTCCAATCGCAGGAAAATAGCACCGTATGCATTCATAGATAAAGGCGCAGCAATAAGGAACTACCAGGAAGAACAGCACTTCCTCGAGCGGAAGGTTGACCAGATAAAGGCCCTTGATGAAGCGGGGATTGAAGCTCCAGACGCCGGCATGGGTGAACACGATATCCCAGACCAGATAACATACAACCGGCAGCAGCATAGCCGGAAAAAGAAAACGCCATTTGCGGAAGAAAGCCACTTTGCGGTCGAAGCTCAACGCCAGCGGACCGATGATGGACAGGCCCAGTATGAGGAAGTAAGTATAACGAACATCCATGTTGGTGAAATTACGGCGCTTCGGATTATCAAAAGCAAAAACGAAAACAAGGCAAAGCCTTTTCCGGCTGATTAAACCCGATCTCGAATCACTGGTAAGCAATGAAAGCGCCAGGGGACGTACCCGGAGCATCCGTCAATCCAACTCCATCCCGTTATCTTTGCCGGGCTGTAAAAACAGGAATAATGCATCACCGCTTTCTCATCATCGGTGCCGGATTTTCAGGCTGCGTGCTGGCCCGTGAACTGGCCGAAGGACTGGACTGCACGGTGGACATCTGGGATGAGCGCACCCATGCCGGCGGAAACTGCCACACGGAACGGGACGCGGAAACCGGAGTGATGGTGCACCGGTACGGCCCGCATATCTTCAATACCGACAAAAAGGAAATCTGGGATTATGTGAACCGCTTTTCGCCGCTGATGCCCTACATCCACCGGGTGAAAGGTATGCACAACAACGAAACCTATTCGCTTCCGGTAAACCTGAATACCATCAACCAGTTTTTCGGAACGAACCTCAGCTCGGATGAAGCGGAAAAACTGATTGCCCGAAAAGCGGACCGCAGCATCGGCGAACCGGCAAATTTTGAAGAACAGGCCCTGAAGTTCATCGGTCCCGAACTCTACCGCGCTTTTTTTTACGGATATACCAAAAAACAATGGGGCTGTGAACCCGCTGAGTTGCCCGCATCCATCCTCAAGCGCATACCCGTTCGTTTCGATACCAATGACAATTACCACCGATACCCCTATACTGGTATTCCGCTGCACGGATACACGGCTGTAATGGAAGCTATGATTGACCACCCTAGAATCACGCTTCACCTCAACAAAAAATTTGATTCCGCACAAATACCCGAAGGATATACGCATGTCTTCTATACCGGTGCGATCGATGCCTATTTCCGGTATTCGCTTGGAAGACTAGGCTACCGTACCGTCACGTTTGAAACAGGCTATGCAGCCGGAGATTATCAGGGTGTAACGCAGGTCAATTACTGCGATGAAAACGTACCCTACACCCGCATTACCGAGCACAAGCATTTCACCCCCTGGGAACATCACGACAAAACGGTTTATTTCACCGAATTCAGCAAAGAAACCGGCGAAGGCGACCTTCCCTATTACCCGAAACGGTTGAAAGCGGATAAACTCCTTTTGCAACAATACCGGCAAATGGCCGCAGAACTAAGCGGTATTTCGTTTCTGGGGCGACTGGCTACCTATCGTTATATGGACATGCACCATGTCATTGATGAAGCCCGAAACTTCGCCGGACGATTCATTCTTGCGCTGCAGCACAAGCGCAGACCTGAAGTATTTCCCAACACCGAAAATTTCTAAACACATCATCAAGGGTAGCCGGTCTGAACACTCGAAAGCCCTGATAGGATTCGGTACCTTTACCGCATGCATTACGCCAGTATCGAGCAGATCAGCAAGTCCTTCGGCATCCGTAACCTGTTCAGTAAAATCAGCTTCCACATCGAGCAGGGCGACAAGATCGCCCTCGTTGCCCGGAATGGCACCGGAAAATCGACCTTGCTCAAAATCATCGCCGGTCTTGATCAGCCCGATGAAGGTTCGGTATGGGTGCATAAAGACATTCCGGTGATCCTGCTTCAACAGGAACATGTTTTTGATGAAGACCGGAGCATCCTCTCGAATTTGTTATCCGGCGAAAATCCGGTCTTCCGGCTGGTGCAGGAATATGAATCCGCAGTAGAGGCGGGCGAAGAACTGCGTTTGTCGGACTTGATGGAACAGATGGAGGAGCGAAATGCCTGGAACCTGCTCAACGAAGTGAAGGAAATGCTGGGCCGGCTGCAGCTGCATGAACCCCAGGCGAGCATGAGGCTGCTGAGCGGGGGCCAAAAGAAACGGGTGGCGCTGGCGCAGGCCCTTATCACGGCTCGGCTACATGAGGGGCGCTGTCTGCTCCTGCTCGACGAACCGACCAACCATCTTGATGTCGGCATGATCGAATGGCTTGAAGATTATTTGTCGGCGCACAAGATCACATTGCTGCTGGTTACCCACGACCGGTATTTTCTGGATGCGGTATGCAATGAAATCATCGAATTCGAAGACGGACGCGTTTACGTGCACAAGGGCAACTACGATTATTATCTGGAACAAAAGAGCCTGCGCAACGAGGTACAGCAAAGTGAGCTGCTCAAAGACAAGAACATTTACCGGAAAGAGCTTGAATGGATGCGCAAACAACCCAAGGCAAGAACCACCAAATCGAAGGCCCGGCAGGATGCGTTTGAATCCATCCGGGAAAAAGTGTCGCGCGTATCAGAAAACTCCGAACTGTCTTTACAGGTGAATATGACCCGGCTGGGCGGGAAAGTACTGGAAATGAAAAAGGTGAACATGTCGTACGGCGGAAAGCAACTGATCCGCGGATTCGATTATACATTCAAGAAAGGGGAACGAATCGGCATTGTGGGAAAGAACGGTGCCGGAAAATCGACTTTCCTGCGCATCGCCCTGGGCGAACTTGTTCCCGACAGCGGCAAAATCAACCACGGCGATACGGTAGTCTTCGGCAATTTCTGCCAGGAAGGGCTGCACTATAAGGAGGACAAACGGGCCATTGAATTCGTTAAGGAATTCGCTGAATTTTTCCCGCTTGCTGATGGCACCAAAATCAGTGCAAAGCAGTTCATGGAAAAATTCGGATTCCAGGCCGAGCAGCAGTTCACGCCGCTGAGCAAACTGAGCGGCGGAGAGAAACGCCGGCTACACCTGCTCACGGTACTCTTCAGCAATCCCAACTTTCTGGTGCTCGACGAACCCACCAACGACCTCGACCTGCCAACGCTCAGCATTCTCGAGTCGTTCCTGCTCGAGTTTCCGGGCTGCATCCTGATGGTAAGCCACGACCGTTTTTTCATGGACCGGCTAGTCGACCACATTTTTGCGTTTGAGGGTGAAGGGCAGATCCGCGACTTTCCGGGAAATTATTCGCAGTACCGTGAGTTCATGGAGCAACAAAAACAGCCTGCTGCGCCCACGACAGCTTCTTCGCCGAAAACAGCTCCGGTATCTGCCGCAAAAAAAGGCTTGTCATTCAAAGAAAAGTTTGAGCTGCAGCAACTCAATAAGGAATTAGCATTGCTTCAGGAGCAGAAAGAAAAGCTAACCCAGGATATGAACAACGGCAACCTCCCGTATACCGAACTGCATGCCACCGCAGAACGCATCAGTGCCATTACGGAAGAATTGGACCGGAAGGAATTGCGCTGGCTGGAGCTGAGCGAGCGTGAGGAAGCCTGATGAATACGACTGACGATTCGTGTATCTTGTCTCCAAATTTCCCAAACATGAAAAAGAAACCACTCCTTTACATTCTTTCCAACGGACGTGTGGCAGCCATTGATAAAAAAAATGGCCAAATCGTATGGGAGGTGAAACTAAAGAGCTATGTAAAATCCGGCATGAGCAGTGTTATCGGACAAATTTCACTCGAGGGCGATCAGCTTTTTATCGGTGTGGGCGGTATCCTGCTTTGCCTGAGCACAAAGGATGGTTCGCTGGTCTGGAAAAATGAATTGAAGGGATGGGGATATAATTTTGTGGCCATGGCCAATCAGAACTCCGATGCCGCTGCAGCTGCCCGTGCGGCTCAGTCTGCGGCATTTATGGCCTGAATTACACTTTTTCATTTGAATTTATGTCTTCAGTATACATTTTTGCCAAGTAAAAAGGTCAAAGCTTACCGCTCTGGCGCACGAGTCCTATCCTAGCCCTGGCGTTACTCAATCATTCTTACCAAAGAGCCTTTCGTATGTCATTTCGTGGACTCGCCCTACGGGTTAGTCCTGCATTTCCAAGGCCAAAATACCACCCGAATCTGTTGTTTTCCCCTTGTTGACAGCACCCGACCGAAACGACCTTGGTCAAAATTTCTGTTATGAACAAAAGCAGTTACCATGAAGAATACTGGTACGTGTATGTCCTGCGTTGCCACAGCGGATTACTTCATTTCGGATCTACCCATGACCTGGTTGAAGGGGTACTGAAACACCATCGGAATCATATCCGTTGCACCGGAAATGACCCGAACCTGACCCTGGTGGGGTTCACCGCATTTCGCGAAAGGAAGGCAGCACTTGCCTATGAGCAGTATTTGAGGGGGAAAAGCGAGCAGAAAACAACGGGAGGCAAAGATGCCTGCCGGGTCTACCTTTAATGTTGGCGGTATCGAAGGCAAGGATGATAATGCGGAGACGGCGAGATTCGAACTCGCGATAGAGTTTCCCCTATACACACTTTCCAGGCGTGCTCCTTCAACCACTCGGACACGTCTCCTGTTGAAATTTTCGGGCGGTAAAAGTACACGATCAGCCCCTACCTGCCGAATATTTTTTCGGCGTTGGCCGTGGTGATTGCTGCAACGCTGGCCTCATCGGTATTCCTGATTTCCGCGAGTCGCTTTACAATATGCAGCAGATAGCTGCTCTCATTGCGTTTGCCCCGGAACGGCACAGGAGAAAGGTAAGGCGCATCGGTCTCCAGAACCAGATGTTCTAACCCGATTTGCTGCAGCACTTCAGCCAGCCCTGCCTTAGGATATGTAACAACCCCGCCGATGCCCAGATAAAAACCCATGGACGTGATTTGCACGGCGCTTTCATAACTGCCGCTGAAACAGTGGAAAATTCCGCGAAGGCCCCGGGCTGAAAAGGGCCTGACCAGATCAATGGTTTCCTGCATGGCATTCCGGGTATGAATCACCACGGGTAGACCAAATTCCAGAGCCCACTCCATCTGGATTGAAAAAACCTCGCGCTGCTGTTCTGTATGGGTCTTATCCCAGTAATGGTCGAGCCCGATTTCGCCCACGGCGGCAAAAGGACGTGCCCTGAGCCTGAGCTCCACCTCCCCGAGTTCCTGCCGATACCCCTCGCCTACCGAACAGGGGTGCAGCCCCATCATGGCAATACAAAATCCGGGGTGTGCCGCCTCGAAAGCCAGCAAATCCTCATGGGTTTCACTGTCGATAGCCGGCAAATAAATGCGGGAAACACCGGCATGTCGGGCACGCTCCAAAACCGCGGGCGCATCGGCCGAAAACTGCTTGAGATAGAGGTGGGCATGGGTGTCAATCAGTGTCAAACGAGTATATATTAAGGGTTAAAAAAGATTGGGACTTTATGTCATCCATCACGGCGTTTAAATATTAATTAATCAAAACATATAGCGCAAAAATTCCGCAGAACCTTTGCCGGTGCAGCATTCCGGGGAAATCCATCCGATTGCCTCGAAATGAAAAAAATGTTAAAATTTATTTGGTCGGTACGGAAATAAC
>CAZZLI010000099.1:0-11045 GCA_964655055.1 uncultured Ferruginibacter sp. | reverse complement strand
CTTTCAATATCCGTATTAAGCGATGCAATCAGGGTTTTGGCCTCGGCCAGTTCTTCCTTTGTGGCATTGGCCTTGCTGAGGATACTTTTGATCTTGCTTTGCTTTTCGGCAATGATGCGGTCTTTGGCGGTGATGACGCTGTCCTTCTTCGCAGAAGAAGTCTTTAGCAGATCGTACCGGATACTTGCTTCCTCAAGCATGGCATTAAGGGTGTCTTTTTCAGCGACAACTCCGGCATACTGGGTGTCCTTCTGCTGTATGGTTTCTTTAACCTTGCTTTTGTCCCAGATGATATAGCCCCAGGTTCCCAACAGGAGGATGACCAGACCAATGGTGGTGAAAAAGCGCCAGTCGGTTTTTGGAGGTTCCGGAGGGGCGGGAGTGGTTCCGGAAGCGGAGGGGAAGTTTTCAAATGCCATAAGATTGATTTTCGTAGTTAGGAATTATGGTGGTCAGTCAAATGTAAGGGATTCGGAGATAATCCGTCATTCGTTTTCACGCTGATTTTCCAAAATCATGCCAACTTGCCCCCTTGTCCGGAATTTGGGAATAAGTGCATAACTATTTTCGCTTCCCGGATTGAAAAATGGTTTTCCCGTTCCTGCTTTTCCCGACTATGTTTGCAGGGTTATTCATGGTTCATCCAATCAAAAAACTGTCATCATGAGAATTCTTTTTCTTCTCGCCGCATCATGCTTGTTCCATTGCTGCCCCGCCCAACTCACAAAGGACAGCCTCACTGCGATGATGGCCCGGGAAACCTGTAGCGAAATCAACAAAAAAGAACTTTCCGGCAAGGAAGATATCACCGAAGCCATGGGCATGGCGCTGATGCCGGTCAGTCTCAAATATGAAAAGGAATTGAAGGAGTTGTATGCGCTGAACAGTTTCACCGATGCCGCCGCCATGGAAAACATCGGCCGCGAGGTTGGTATGAAGCTGGTTTTTCTGTGCCCGGAATTCGCCCGGATGATTGCTTCCAATCCCGGCCTTGTTTCAGGGGATGCTGAACCGAAAAGGGAGGAAGCCGCCCCGGCTGTCCAGACACTCAGCGGAACACTGCTGAAAATAGAGTCGGGTGAGTTCACTTGCCTGCACCTCAAAACTCCTTCCGGAAAGATGGAAAAAATCTGGTGGTTCGAATATTTCAAGGGTGCCGACAAACTGCTGGAGAATCCTGCTGAACTCCTTGGCAAAAAGGTGCAGGTAAGGTATACCGAGCGCGAACGATTCAACAATTCTTCCCGGGAATACGGCCGCATCAAGATTGCTGCTGGAATTTCCCCGGGGCAGTAATCCCCAGGGTCATTGCAACAGCTTTCCTGCTGAATAGCGCCTCCATTTCTCAATCACCTCCCGCATGTCGTCGGGCAGTTCGCTGCTGAACATAACCGGTTTGCGTGTTGCCGGGTGAATGAAGCCCAATTCCCGGGCATGCAGGGCCTGGCGGGGACAAATGGCAAAACAGTTGTCGACAAACTGCTTGTATTTGCTGAACACCGTGCCCTTCACGATGCGGTCGCCTCCATAAAAGTCATCGTTGAACAGCGGATGGCCGATATGCTGCATGTGCACGCGGATCTGATGGGTCCTTCCCGTTTCAAGCCGGCATTCCACCAAAGTCACATAATTGAAACGCTCCACCACCTTGTAATGGGTGATGGCTTCCTTGCCGTAATCGCCGTCGGGGTAGGTGGTGAACAGTTTCCGGAAGCGCTGATGCCTGCCCACATGTCCGGTGATGGTACCTTCATCATGTTGCGGATTGCCCCAGACGAGCGCGATATAGCGCCGGTGCACGGTATGGTTGTAAAACTGCTTGGCCAGATGCGTCATGGCCGGAGGTGTTTTGGCAAGCACCAGCAGTCCTGAGGTGTTCTTGTCAATCCGGTGTACCATGCCGAACCGTTGCAACCCGCTCTCGGCAAGATCAGGTTTTTGCTGCAGCAGATGCCAGGCTACGGCATTGATCAGCGTGCCATCGCGGTTGCCGCTGCCGGGATGTACAACGAGACCGGCAGGTTTGTCCACTACAAGAATATCCTCATCTTCGAATACGATGTTCAACGGCAGGTTCTGGGGAACGATTTCAGCCGAATCGGGGTGGCGGCTGTCATACACAACAATTTTGTCACCGGGCCGTACCTTGTAATTCGCCTTTATCGGATGCTCGTTCACTAGCACCCGCTCTTCCTCGATGGCCTGCTGGATCTTGTTGCGCGTGGCGCCCTCCACACGACTCATCAGGTACTTGTCGATACGCAGCATCTCCTGACCGCCCGATACCTCGATGGAAAGCCGTTCATACAGCTCATCCTGCTCGTTCAACTCTTCTTCCGTTATGTCTTTACCGGGATCTGTCATGTTTTATGTTGGGTGCCGTTGTTCAAAAATCAGCATTTGCAGTGCTTTCCGCCTGCGGCCCGTACTTTTGCAATATTAATTGAATTGACCTGGAAAAGCAGCGCGTACTTGTTAAAGAATTGGGGCTGATCGGCTATCGCGAAGCCTGGGATCTTCAGGAACAACTGTTGCAGGAAAATGTGCAACTCAAGCTTGCCGGAAAATTTGATTCAGTATTCTCTTTACCCACCACCCATCATTTGATTTTCTGCGAACATCCTCCGGTATTCACGCTGGGTAAAAGCGGAAGTATGGATCATCTGCTGATCAGCGAAGATGAACTGCACCGGCGGGAGATCGGCTTCTTCCGCACCAACCGCGGGGGCGATATCACCTTTCACGGGCCGGGGCAGGTGGTCATGTATCCCATTCTTGATCTGGAAAAATTCACAACCGATATCGGGCTCTATCTGCGGAACCTGGAAGAAACAGTGATCCGCTGCCTTCATGTTTTCGGTATCAGTGCCGGACGGAGTGCAGGAGAAACGGGCGTCTGGCTGGATGCAGGTGTAACCGGCCGTGCCCGGAAGATCTGTGCTATGGGCGTTCGATGCAGCCGCTGGGTCACCATGCACGGTATCGCCCTGAATGTGAATACCGATCTCTCTTATTTCGGTCAGATTGTTCCCTGCGGAATCGCCGACAAATCGGTCACATCCATTGCGGCTGAACTGGGTTCGCCGATGGATATGGATCTGGTGAAGGAAGAACTTTGCCGGGCCTTTGCATCCGTTTTCGATTGCACCCTGCTTCAGGAATGAGAGGGGTACCCGGGCCCTGTCATTGGAATTTTCTGTTGTATTCGCCCGGAGGTATCCCGTATTTGCCTTCTTTGGGAATATAGAATTTGTGCTTCTCCAGCAGTTTCCCGTCTTCGAACAATTCAAAAAAATACCAACCCGACCGCACGAAATTTACTTTTTCCAGAATGAGCAGGGTTTCGGTGATCTTGTCGATTCTGAAAAGCTCTTTTTGATGGTCGTCATAAAACGTTACCGCGTAGCGCTTCATTTCCGCGAGGGGAAGGCTGATGCTTACACTGTTTTCTTTGCCGGAGGTATAGATATACTTGCTTGCAACAAAAGTTTTGGATGGTAGGGAAGTTTTAGGTGCTTCCTCATTCGGAACGGGAACAGGAAACGATCCTGATACGGTGTCCTGAGAAGGTCTTTTGGATTTCGTATAGAGATAATTGCCGCCGGTAAAGGTTACAAAAATCCGGTAGTACTGGAAAAGATCGGGAGCCTTTGTATCGACATAACCGTTTTCCGGGTTATTGGGTTCCAGCAACGAACCGATGCTCGTGAAATTTCTGAGGCTGTCGGAGGATCGTTGGATGGTAATGCTGGTGATCCTCGCCCCGTAGGTGTTTTTCCAGCTGATGAGTACCTTGTTTTTCAGCGTTCTTGCCGAGAAATAGGGTAGGGTATCCTGGGCAAACGTAGTTCCGGCTATGATAAAAACAAAAAGTGTAAGTAAGCCTGAACGCTGGTACATCAAAACGCTATTTTCAAAGTCGGGCAAAGATAATTATCGTGCAGGTGAATCAGAACCTTAAAGTTCCGGGCTGCAGCGATGCATTCCCCTGAAGTCCGCCACTATGTACGACCAGGATCCTGCTGCCTTCGGGAAAATGTTTATGTGTAATCAGGTCTTTTACGGCAAAAAGGAGTTTTGCGGTATATACCTTGTCGGTAGGCAGTTGGTAGCCGGCATAAAGTTCATTCATGAATCCAATCAGTATTTCGTTGTGACGGGCGTATCCGCCGAAATGATATCCGTCCGCTATATGGATAAGCCGTGCATCCGGTTTTCGCCCCGATAGATATTCAAGCCTGCTGAAGATATCGTTTATACCCTTTAGCACCGGAACAGCAATCAGCTGCTGATGCGCCCTTCGTCCAAGATAAAGACCCGCAAGCATGGTGCAGGTTCCGGTAGCGCAGGCAATATGCGTTATCGGCTCGGGAATCAATCTGCAGATGGATGAAGCCCCGGCAGCACCCAGGGGATGGTATCCTCCCTCAGGAACGAGCTGCATCCGTGGATACTGCCCGCTGTATTGCATAAGCCTTTCCGCATTGAGTTCAGAAAATTCATCCCGGCTGATGAAACGGAGTTCCATGCCATACTCAGTACAATGCCTGAGGGTGGGGGAGATCGATTCGGATCGCTCACCTCGGACAATACCAACCGATTTCATGCCGTATTCCCTGCAGAGAAAGGCGGTTGCTACCAGATGGTTTGAATACGCACCTCCGAAGGTCAGCAATCCTTCAGCCTGCTGTTCAACTGCGGCATCCATGAATCGCTTCAGCTTGAATAATTTATTGCCGGAAACCACCGGATGAATCTGGTCGAGTCGCAATACATCGAGAGTAACACCACGATTCAGGCACTCCCCGTCGGTGATCGGATCGATGCGTACATGTGCAGGCAGAAGCAGCAACGGGATGTTTTTATACGAAAGTGAAATTACTTTTAGCCCAAAAATTTCCCCGTATAATGCCGATCTGATAACTGTTTGGGCCAATGAAATTGGACCATTACAGATATCCAATCGGTATTAGGGGGAATTTATTTTCGGGAGGAAAGTTTATTCGGGTATTTTTGCAAACTTAATTTTTTTCTATGCAACCCACCTTGGTTATCCTCGCCGCCGGTATGGCGAGCCGCTACGGAAGTATGAAGCAGACCCAGGGTTTCGGCCCTGCCGGCGAAACCATCATGGAGTATTCGATTTACGATGCCATCCGTGCCGGTTTCGGTAAAGTGGTGTTTATCATCCGTCGCGATTTTGCCGAGCCGTTCAAGGCCGCACTCGAGCCCAAACTTACGGGCAAGATTGCCACAGCCTATGTGTTTCAGGAAAAGGAATCCTACCTGCCCGAAGGCTTTAGCGTACCTGCTGAACGAACCAAGCCCTGGGGTACAGCCCATGCCTTACTCTGTGCTAAAGAGGCGGTAAACGAGCCTTTTGCCGTAATCAATGCCGATGATTTTTACGGCCGCGATGGTTTTGTAAAAGCGGTGGAATTTCTGCGTAATGGTTGCAATCCCGATACCTATTGCATTATCGGATATGATCTTTCAAAAACCCTCAGCGAACACGGTACCGTAAGTCGCGGTGTTTGCGAGGTTGATGCTGCCGGCAACCTCGTGAGCATCCGTGAGCGTACCAATATTTACCGGAAGGATAATGCCATCATTTATGATGAAGACGGCCGTCAGCACGAAGTGCCCTACCATTCCAGCGTGTCCATGAATTTCTGGTGCTTTCATCCCTCCGCATTCGTACTAAGTGAGCGTTTGTTCTATCGCTTTTTGCAGGACAACGCCGGGCAGCCCAAGGCCGAATTTTTCATTCCCCTGCTGGGCGATGAATTTGTACAGGGCGGCGGAAAAATACAGGTCATCCCTACTTCGGCACAATGGTTCGGGGTTACGTATCAGGAAGATGCGCCCGGTGTGAAAGCCAGCATCGATGCCCTGGTTGCCGATGGCACCTATCCGGGCAATCTCTGGGCCTGAGGCAGTTTTCAACGTACTGATCTTTCTTTCTTCAACGGATCGCCTTTCATCACATTTGGCCCCGCAAGTACCCTGTATGCGCTAATTTTGAACCATGGCTTCACCCACCGTCAATATCCTGCTGAATTCGCTGCGGCTTACCCTGCAGGAATTGAAGGTCAACAAGCTGCGCACAGCGCTCAGTCTTACCGGTGTGGCCTTCGGTATCTTCTGCATCATAGGGGTTCTGGCAACCGTTAACAGTCTTGAGCGGAATATCCAGAAGGAGGTCAGCAGCCTGGGCAGCAACACCATCTATATTGACAAGTGGGAATATGGCGGCGGCCCCGACAAGCCCTGGTGGAAATACCGGGCAAGACCACTGATGAAGTACGAGGAAGTGGCCCTGATCGGAGAACGCTCCAGCCTTACCGACAAGATCAGTTTCCTGATGCGTGCCTCGGCCAATGTTTCGCATGGCGATCAGGTCATTGAAAATTCCACCCTCTACGGAATCACCGAAACGCAAACCGACATCCAGCCCCTTTCTTTCGCTGAAGGCAGGTATATTTCCAATGCGGAATTCAACAGCGGTTCTGCAGTCGGACTAATCGGTTACGACAATGCCGAAAAACTCTACGGTACCGCGGGAAGGGCTGTGGGCAAATCCTTCGATGTCAAGGGGAAACGCATCACCATTGTCGGAGTGATCAAAAAAGAAGGCAAGAATTTCATCGGCTGGGATTATGATAATTCCGTGATGCTGCCCTATCTGCTTTGCAAGCAACTCGTGGAGGAAGAGGCCGGAAACCCCGTGCTGATCGTTAAGGGCAAGGACGGTGTATCCACGGCCGCACTCACTGACGAACTGCAGGGCATCATGCGGCAGGTTCGCAGGCTTAGTCCGGTGCAGGAGGACAATTTTTCATTGAACTCCGTAGAAGCCTTCAGCAAGGCGGTCACCAGTTTGTTCAGCACTGTGAATATAGTCGGCGGTATCATCGGTGTGATCAGCTTGATTGTAGGGATGTTCGGCATCGCCAATATCATGTTCGTTACCGTAAAGGAACGGACACCCATCATCGGGCTTAAAAAAGCGATTGGTGCAAAGAGCCGCAGCATCCTGATGGAGTTTTTGCTGGAAGCGGCGCTGCTTTGCCTGATGGGGGGCGCTATAGGGTTGCTGCTGGTCTATATCCTCACACTGGTCTTATCGGGTCCGCTGAATTTCCCAACCTATATTTCAATGCCGCTGCTTTTGAGTACGGTGGCCATTTGTCTGGTGGTCGGTATACTGGCGGGTATTTTTCCGGCATCAAGGGCGGCTAAGATGAATCCGGTGGTCGCCATTCGAAGTAAATAATCAGTGGAGTTTTCTTCAGGAAATCATAAGCATGAGTTCAGTTTCCGCATATCAACCAGCCCGGGCTTCCATTCTTGCCATCGAGTCTTCCTGCGATGAAACTGCTGCTGCGGTATATGCGGATGGAAAAATCTGCTCAAACATTGTTGCCTCACAGGAAATCCATGCCCGATTCGGGGGCGTTGTGCCTGAGCTGGCTTCGCGCAACCATATGCAGAAGATTTCAATTGTTGTGGATGAAGCCTTGCAACAATCGGGGTTATCGCTGAACGACATGGATGCCATTGCCGTTACCCGTTCGCCGGGATTGATGGGCCCCTTGTTGGTGGGATGTGGCTTTGCGAAATCGCTGGCTCTGGCTACCGGCAAACCGCTGATTGGCGTTCATCACATGCAGGCCCATGTGTTGGCCAATTTGCTTTCGGAAAACAAGCCTCCTTTCCCATTTCTCTGTCTTACGGTGAGTGGAGGGCATACGCAGATCGTTTTGTGCAAATCGCCCTATGACCTTACCGTACTCGGTGAAACGCGGGATGATGCCGCAGGTGAGGCTTTTGATAAAACAGCCAAACTGCTGGGCCTGCCCTATCCCGGGGGCCCCCTGATTGACCGTTACGCTGCTGAAGGCAATCCTTTGCGCTATACGTTTCCCGCAGCGCAGGTTCCGGGACTCGATTTCAGTTTCAGCGGATTGAAGACTGCCGTTCTCTACTTTGTAAGGAATGCGGGGAACGGCATGGTCTACCGCGAAACCTTCACCGCCACTCCGGAGGAACAACGGCAATTTATAGACGAAAATATCCGCGATATCTGCGCATCGGTGCAGCACCGCATCATCCACATGCTGATGGACAAGCTCCGGCTTGCAGCAACGCAAACCGGCATCAAAACCCTCTGTATCGCCGGGGGCGTCAGTGCCAATAAAGGATTGCGCAGGCTGTTCGCCGATGAAGGACAACGATTGGGCTGGTCAACCCATGTGCCTGATTTTGCCTACTGTACCGATAATGCCGCCATGATTGCCATCACCGGCTATTATAAATATCTGGCCGGAGAGTTTTCGGGGATGGATTTGGTTCCTGAAGCGCGTTCATCGTGGTAATACCGATTGCAAGATTTTAACAAATAGAAAATAGCGGCTAACGTTCTGAAGTCAAAGGGATGTCGATAAGCCTCCCCAGGCCCCTCCAAAGGAGGGGAAGAAGATGTATCCTATTCTCCATGACTGGCGCACGAGTCCGCTCGTGTGCCTGGTCGTTACTAATACCGATGTCAGCAATTGACCTTCAACTGATTGCGTGAAGTTAGAGAGATTGGATATCTGTAATGGACCAATGTCGATTGGCCCAAACACCTATCACATCGGCATTGTCCGGAAAAATTTTCGGGCTAAAAGTAAATTCACTTTCGTATAATTTCACCGGAAACTTATGTCGAATTCCTATTTCCGCTTTCGGCAATTCACAATACATCAGGCGAATACGGCCATGAAAGTGAGTACGGATGCCTGCCTTTTCGGGGCGTTCATTGCACACGAACTTCATTCCCTGATTCCCGCTGTTGATCAGGATTCGCATGTGCTTGATATCGGCAGCGGTACCGGATTGCTCACATTGATGCTGGCCCAGCAGCATGTTTGCCGATTCGACATGGTAGAAATTGAGCAGGCCGCTTTTGAAGAGGGACGTACCAATGTTGATGGTAGTCCATGGTCAACCCAAATCACCTGTCATCATGCGAACCTGTTGGATTTTGTTCCGAAGCATTCCTATCGCATCATCGTCTGCAATCCGCCTTTCCATGCCGGTCAGCTGCAGGCTCCACAGGCACAGCGTAATCTGGCAAGGCATGAAACAGCGCTGACACTCGCTCAGATTCTTGATTTTGCTGTATGTAACCTTGATGCTGATGGTCATCTTTTCCTCCTGCTTCCGGCCGGTCGGGAAGATGAAGTGCAGGATGAATCTTCGAAGCGTAACCTGTTTTTGAACAAAAAGGTCATGGTCCGCCACTCGCCGGCGCATCCGGTAAGCAGGATCATCTGGTTATGGAGTCGACAGCATCCTGAAGCTATACTGGAGCAAATTTCAATCCGGGAACCAGACGGAGCCTATTCGGCAGCCTTCAGCTATCTGCTTGGGGAATATTATTTGTAGCCGGGGCTTATAGAAAGTGAATTTAGGCTCAGTCCCATCTCTCTAACTTCAGGAAGTTAGTATCTGTTTTCTGTTTTTTAACATCTTGGCAATCGGTATAAAGGTTTGTGGGATTTGAATGGGTTGCTTCGTTGAGGCTTTCCCCTGCTCGGCTTAAATGCAACGCACTACTGACTTTCAAGCGGCCACCGGTTGTAAAGATCCACCAGTACCGATGGGAGCGCCTTGGCCGGTTCGGTGACGCCGAAGGCGGCAGACGGAAAATAGCTTGCGTCATTTTCCGGAAGAAGCGGCCGCAGCGCGGACATTGGTACGCAGCCCGCCGGCTGTGGAGGCCAGAAAACGCTTGTGATTGGAAGGGGGTCTGCTATCAAGATACACTGGTCTGAACCACTGATTACGCAGATTAATCACTCTAATTTCAGGAAGTTAGCATCTGGTTTCTATTCATACCATCCTGGCAATCGGCATTATACTTCCCCCACATATTCTTTCATGTAACTGAAATGGGGGGTCAGTTTGCCTTTTTCCAGCAGGGTTGCACGATGGAGCATGGGGCTTCCGCCGTTGCGGATATCGCCCAGCACATGTTTGATCAGTTGCTCGCCGAAATAGCGGCTGGCATCGCGGGGCAGTTCATTCGGCAGGTTGCCTACGGCCATGATATCGACGCTTCCCGGAAGGTAGGGGGCTGTTTTTTCAAAGGTTTTCCGGTCAACGCCGTAAACAGGATCGCTGATGGTGCTGTCACCCAGATTGCAGGGAACGGAACCGTGGTAATCGTCGGTGATATCGGCGATGGTATTCATACGGAATGCCGGATCAAGCAGGGCTTCCCGTTCAAAGAGCCGGGGAATATCCTTGTCCCAGTAAATACCGTTGATCAGGATATCGGTATGGGGCAGGTAGTCGGGGAAGGTACAGTCGTACTGCTGCGGATGGCTATGGAATTCATCGCGGTTGTAATCGCCGCGGGACTTATGTCGGTAAAGCAGCCTTCCTTTGAGATGTACATACACCGGGTACTCGAAATTCCTGTTGCGGTAATCTTCGGGTTCCACCTCATGGATGCCCAGCAGGTTCATGATTTCGAGAACACCGTGCGCCACGCGTCCGCTTCCCGTTACGGCGATTTTGATTTTGGGCAGGTGCAGCCCGAAATAGGTATGGATGAGTTTCTGGAAACTGTTTACCGAATGCACGGGCTGCAGGCTGAAAGCTCCGGTTCGGCGACCATAGGCCATGATGCCATTGTGCGCTCCCACAATACCGGCAAAAAAGCCGAAGCCGATGATGCGGGTACCGTCTTCGTGCTCAAGGCATTCATAATCGATCAGGGTGATTTTTTTTTCGGCGATAGTTTTAGCCAATTCTTGATTGTAAGGCTGCAGCTTCTTGGTATGGGAGAAGAAGAGATACGTCTTTCCTGCAATCAGCTGGCCCACCGGAACTTCCTTGATGCCCAGCAGCACACGGCCGAAGCGCGCCGCGCGGCTCGCAGCAATTCGCAATGAGCCTCATCGGATGAGTACCGTCCGCATTCCCTTCCTGTCGCTGGCCGACGCGCAGCGTGAACTTCGTCCCGAACTGGACGCGGCCTGGCGCCGCGTGAT
>CAZZLI010000098.1:0-11214 GCA_964655055.1 uncultured Ferruginibacter sp. | reverse complement strand
CCCTGTATGATGCTCAGTGAAAGTTGACGGAATGAAAGGAAGGTCTGGCTCATTTTTCTTGGTGGTCGAAGCATGGTGCCGTGTTCCATGGGCTCGTTTTCGTAAATGATGGAACAGGTAGGTCCCATGATCAGCTCCAGGAAAATAACATGCACCGGAGAGAAGATGTCGGAGAAATGCCAGCCCAACAGAAGCGGTAGCGTGACAATCAGGATGATGGGGATATGGATGGATACGATATACCTGATGGCCTTGCGGAGGTTATCGTAGATCTTGCGGCCCAGTGCAACCGCTTCGGCCATATGCGCAAGGTTGTCGTCAGTAAGGATCAGTGATGCCGCAGCTTTAGCCACTTCGCTGCCGCGTTTTCCCATGGCGATGCCTATGTGGGCTGCTTTTAGTGCAGGCCCGTCGTTCACGCCGTCGCCGGTCATGGCCACCACGTCTCCGCTTGCCTTCAGGGCTTCAATGATTTTGAGTTTGGCTTCGGGAAACATCCGCGCGAAGATGTCCACCCTACCTGCCTTATCCTGCAGTTCAGCAGGTGTGGATTCCATGATTTCCGTTCCGGTAATGATTTCGCCATTGTTCGGTAATCCCACTTGTGCGGCAATGGCTGCTGCGGTTTGCGGATAGTCGCCGGTAATCATCTTCACCCGGATACCCGCTTTGCTGAAGGCCTGCAATGTTTCACGGATCTGTTCCTTCGGCGGATCGTAAAATGCCAGCAGCCCGAGAAAGTCAAACCGGTAGTCCTGCTGAGAGGCGGGCCATTCCCTGCCCGTATCGATTCCACGCCCCACACCCAATACCCGGTAACCTTCCGAAGCAAGCCTGATGGCTTCGTTGTGAATCCGTTTCTTTTCTTCCTCCGTCATATCGGAAAGCTGCAGGATCGCTTCTGCGGCTCCTTTGGCGGCAATCAGCTGTTCGCCGGTTGCCTTCCTGAATATATGGGTCATCATCGGTGGCCGGCCTCCGATGGGATATTCATGCACCTGACGGTAATTCTTCCGTTCATCCGTTGCCGCAGTTACGGAATAGAGTTGATGGATGGCCTGCTCCATCGGATCGAAGGGATTGGTTTCGCTGGCCCACATGGCATAGGCGATGACACCGGCAGGAAGATTTCCGGGTGCGTCAGCAGGATGACATTGTCGGGTTACCGCATCATATACATAAGCGATGCGCATCCTGTTTTCGGTAAGCGTACCGGTCTTGTCGCAACAGATGACGGTGGCCGCGCCCAGGGTTTCCACCTGCTGCGGTTGTTTTACAATAAGCTGATGCCGCAGCAGTCTGAATGCCCCCAGGGCCTGGAAGGTGCTGAAGGCAACGGGAATTTCTTCCGGCAGCAGGCTCATGGCCATGGTGAGCCCCTGCAGGAATGCGCCGAGCAGATCGCCCGACCGGGAATAGTTGAATACGATGACCAGGATGAATGCGATGCCACCGGCCCAAACCATATTGCGCACAAAGGCGCGGATCTGCACCTGCAGCGGTGTTTTCACCACGCTTACCGTTTGCAGCGAGCGGCCGATTTTTCCGAGTTCGGTTTTTTCACCTACTGCGGTAACCCGTACCAGCGCACTTCCGGAAGTGACTAACGTTCCACGGTACACGCTGGATTGTTCGGTGTTCGACTTGTAAATGCTGAATGCTTCGCCGGTGAGTATGGATTCATTGACTGAAAAATCGTTGGCGCTTACAATCGTTCCGTCGGCGCCGATCAGTTCGCCTTCTTCAAGCAGTAAGAGATCGTTCACCACAAGGTGTTCCACCACAATGCTGGATTTGGATCCGTCGCGGATTACCGTTGCCTTTGCGGCTGAAAGTTTGTTGAGTGCCTTCACCGCGTTCTTGCTGCGGTATTCCTGGAAAAGGGAGATGCCGGCCACAATGAAAATGCTGACGAGCATGATTACGCCTTCACGCATCTGTCCGGCGATGAAATAGATGATACAGGCCGCCAGCAGGAGCAGGAACATGGGTTCCGATACCACATCTTTCAGTACGTCGGCGAATACGCCGCGTTCCTCTGAAGCAAGTTCGTTGCTGCCGTGCAGCTTACGACTGTTTTCCACCGCTTCAGCGCTAAGACCTTTTTGATTGTCCGTATCTTCCATTTTCTAAGGCAATATAGTTTTTTTAAACGGGGGTGGTACTTCGGATCCGGAAGGATTGCCGATACCGGGTGAGCAGGTGCGGCAAGCGGATGCTTCCAGTAAACGCAATATGTGTTACATTTACTTCTCCGTCAGGAAAACAGCCGCACCGTTGCCCTTCGCTAAAAAATGCTTCCACATGAAAAAGTTTTTTTTCTTTGGCTTCGCCTTGTTGTCTTTTTCTGGAATTGTTGCGCAGCCCTTCGCTACCGGACAACGGGCCTTAACCTTCACCGATCCTGCCCGCGGCAACAGGGCGGTTCCGGTTCAGATATTTTATCCGGCCGCTTCAGCAGGAACGGGTGTTCCTCTGGTATCTGGAACGGCCCTGTTTCCGGTGGTGGTATTCGGTCACGGGTTTGTGATAACGGTCGGCTCCTATAAATGGCTTTCCGACAGCCTTGCCGCCAACGGATATGTTGCCGTATTCCCCGAAACCGAGGGCAGCCTTTCACCCAGCCATGGTGATTTCGGCGCTGATCTTGCCTTTCTTGCCAACAGGATTACATCCCTTAATGACTCTTCTTCATCCTTTCTGTCTGGTCGCCTGATCAAAAAAGCCGCGGTAGGCGGACACAGTATGGGGGGCGGGGCGAGTTTTCTTTCCGTGGCGCAAAGCAATGCCATCTATGCGCTGTTCAATTTTGCCGCTGCGGAAACAAACCCGAGTGCCAAGCAGGCGGCTTCAGGGGTTCAACGACCTGCACTGATTTTTTCGGGAAGCCGCGATTGTATCGTGCAAGACACCAACCAGCTGCGCATGTACAACAATATTCCCTACGGCTGCAAGTCGTATGTGAATGTTACCGATGCCCTGCACTGCCAGTTTTCGGACAATGCCGGATTGTGTGCATTCGGTCAGCTCTCATCGGGCTGCAACAGCACGCCGCTTGGTACACCGACAGTCTACGCAAAAGTGTTTTATCTGTTAAGGCCTTTTCTTGATTATTATTTGAAAGCTGATTGTCTGAGCGGCGCCGGTTTCGACCTGCTGCTTTCCGGAACAGCCGGTATAAGTTTCCAGCGTACCTGCTCAACCGATGTGTTCGGTTGTACCCCCTTGCTGATCAATCCCGGCAATCCGGTTGTTCCTGTACCGGGCAGCGATGGAAACAAATCCTTCGATGAATCCATCCGGATTTCACCCCAGCCGGTTGCTTCTTCGGGTATGCTTTCTGTATCTGCAGGCCGGAAGAAAATTCGCTCTGCCGTTCTTTTCGATGCCTCCGGACGGCGCCTGTATTCGATCGAACGGCAGGACCGGTCGGTGCTGAACATTCCGCTTGGCGGCCTGTCGGGTGGCATAGCCTACCTGCGTCTGCAAAGCAACCGTGAGGAGGTTTCGATGAAACGGATTCTTATTTATTGATTGGGGATGCAGCCGAATTTTTTTTCTGATTCGCTTATTATCGTGCGGACTAATTTTCACGCAAAGCCCTTAGGATGGTGTTGAGTGGTAAATGTTAAATTTTAAATGAGTTGAATCGCAATGTCAATTTAAGATTTACCACCTAAGACCTAACGCCAGAAGGTTGATTTATACTGATTGGATATCTGTAATGGACCAATTTCATTGGCCCAAACAGCTATCACATCGGCATTATACGGAAAAATTTGTGGGCTGAAAGTAAGTTCACTTTCGTATTATTCCACAACGATTTTCTGATTGGTAATTCCCTTTTCCGTCTTGACCTGCACAACGTACATGCCTTTGGGAACCGAAGGCAGATTTACCTGCATGGCGCCGGTGAAGTTGTTGTAGGTGTTCTGCATCAGGCGTTTGCCGTCGGCGGAAACCAGTGAAACCGATTTTACCGGTTCTCCGGAAAGCAGGGTGAGCTGCGGAGTACTCAGCCTTGTGGGATAAATTTTGACGCTACCGCTGATGGTACCCTGTACATTGAGAACTGATGAATAACTGATCCGGTTATTCAGTCCTGTCATTTTCAGGCGGTAGTAAACGATACCCTGGATGGGCAGCTCATGATTGAACGAATAATTGATGCCGTTTCCTGCAGGTATCCTTCCGGCACTCTGATAGCGGATGCCGTCCAGGCTGTATTCGATATCGAATGTCTGAATATTGCCGGGATTGTCGGCCACCCACTTCAATCGGGTGGTACCATTGTTGTGTACCGCTGTAAACTGCTGCAGGGCTATCGCGGTTACTGAATTGGAAACTACACGGTAGAGCCTCCCGGATACGGATACCGCATAGAGTTCACCGTCTTCGGATTCCCCGAATCCAACTATTGAGGTTGGTAGTCCGGACTGGATGTATTTATTGAAACCACCCAGGGGATTGGGAGTTATCAGGAAAGCGTTGCCCGAGGTATAGTCTGAACAGATGTAGAATCCCTGCATTGCAGGGTACTGACTACCGCGATATACATATCCGCCGGTGACCGAGAATCCACCCGTGGTATTGTTATGTGGATATGCATAGACGGGAAACGAATAAGCCGAAGAACTTTGACAGCCTGTCGCATTATAAGTGTTATTCCCTTCGTAACAGCGCCAGCCGTAATTGACACCCGAAGCATTTGCAAAAGGTATGCTGTTGATCTCCTCCCATGCGTTTTGTCCCACATCGGCTATCCACAAATCACCGTTCTGCCGGTCGAAACTCCAGCGCCAGGGATTGCGGAGGCCAAGTGAGAAAATTTCATCGCGTACGTTGGGGTCTGACACAAAAGGATTGTCGGAAGGGATCGAGTAGTAAGGCGGTGTGTTGAAATTGTCGACATCAAGGCGAAGCAACTTTCCGAGCAGGGAATTGCCGTTTTGTGCGAAATTGTTTGGATCGCCTCCGGAGCCTCCGTCGCCTGTCCCAAAGTACAGTCTGCGGTCGGGCCCGAAAAGCAGGGTGCCTCCGTTATGATTGGAAAAGGGTTTTGGGATGCTGATCAATCGAACCCCGGTAGTCAGATCGGCAACATTAGGATCAGCGGCTGAGGTCTGGAAACGGGTTATGGTGATATCGCCTGAAGTATTGGTATAATAAACAAAAAAATAGCGGTTATTCCGGTAATCGGGATGGAAAACCAGGCTTAAAAGGCCACGTTCTCCTCCGACAGAAAGACTGTCTGCCATATTCAGAAAAGGAGTCGGGAGCAAGGTGCCGTTCGATAAGATTCGAATGGTACCCAATTGCTGGACAATGAAAAGCCGGTTGGTGCCATCGTTGGAACCTACAACGGCCACCGGACCTGATAAGCCGGATACGGAAAGTTGATTGAAACTTAGTATGGGCACCTGTGCTTTTAGATTCATTTTGCCGCTGAAGAATACAAAAAGGAGCAGTTGCAAGTAATGTTTTCTCATAGTGATCAGTTTGGGGATTGAATTCAAATTTAGTGCCGTCATATGCCGTGATGTACTTTGTGGAGCCAATGTGGGTAGGCATTATCGCACATTTTATCAACATTTCCCCGGAAGGGATTATCCATTACCTTGCCGAGCGATCCTGAAGTAAAATTTGAACTGGTTATGCGATTACTTTCCTCCCTGTCTTTTCTGATGCTTTTCTGCATCACCGTTTGGGCTCAAACCAAGCCCTCGATTTATTGCGGCACCTATACCTCGGGCAGCAGTACCGGCATTTACCGGATTTTGCCATTTCCCGCACCTGTTTTGAGCGATTCGTTTGCTGCATCCAATCCCTCTTTTCTTGCGGTATCACCCGGCGGAAACAGGTTGTACGCCGTTCATGAAAACAGCGATTCGCTCAACAAGGGCGGCTCGGTTAGCGCTTACCGAATCAGTAAGGGCCGACGGTTGCAGCTCCTCAACACCTTGCCCACAGGGGGAAATTCACCCTGCTATGTCAGCGTTCACCCCGATGGACGGTCTGTTTATGTGGCCAACTATGGCGGAGGCTCTCTTGCCGTATTCGGCATTGGGAAAAATGGCGGCCTTATAGGTCCGATTCAGGTTCTTGACCATTCCGGAAAAAGTATTGTCGCCAACCGGCAGTCGGCCCCGCATGTACACGCTGCGGTGGTCAGTCCCGATGGTGATTATCTGCTTGCTCCCGATCTGGGCATTGATAAGATCATGATTTACCGGATCGACCGGCAAACCGGATTGCTCTCTCCGGCGCCCTTGCCCTTCATGCCCATCCACGCCGGGGCAGGCCCCAGGCATCTGGCCTTTCATCCCTCCGGAAAATTCCTGTATCTGACCGAGGAACTCTCGGGTACGGTGGGGGTTTTTTCTTATGACCGTGGAACATTGAAACTGATGCAATCCATCAGTACCGTGCCGGAAGGTTATGCGGGTCAATTCAGTGTGGCCGATATCCATCTCTCACCCGACGGAAGGCACCTCTATGCCAGCAACCGGGCAACGGCCAATTCAATCGCCATCTATTCGGTTGACAGTGGTAACGGGGTACTCTCCGTTATCGGATATCAGGATGTGCTGGGCATCAAACCAAGGAATTTCATGCTTAGCCCCGACGGCACGCAACTTTGGGTGGCCAACCAGCAAACGGATACGATTGTCGTGTTCAATCGTGACCGGAATACCGGCCGGTTAAGCGATAGCGGAAAACGTATTTCGGTTCCTTCGCCCGTTTGCCTGATCTGGGTAAAATGATAAAAACAAAAAAGGATAATCAGGCGTGCTGCCCTGTTAGAGAATTTTCACCTCCGTTCTTCTGTTCATGGCCCTTCCTTCGGCATCGGTGTTCTCGGCAATCGGCATGGTGGCTCCATAACCTTTTGCGGTTACCCGTTCGGGAGCGATGCCTTTCGAAAGCAGATAGGCCATCACGGTTTTGGCCCGGTTGGTGGAAAGGATCATATTGGCATCGGCCTTCCCGACATTGTCGGTATGACCGCCTACTTCGATGCGCTCGTCGTCTTTCCGTTTAAGATACTCCACCAGTTCATCCAGTACGGTGTAGGATTCAGGTTTTAGATCGGCCTTGCCTGTTTCGAAGGTGCAGTTATCCAGTACAAACGACTTGGGGGCATTGAATTTGATGTCCACCGGAATAGCATTCTTGATGAACTGGTTTTCCTTAAGGGTGGGTATTTCAAGGAATGTATAACTGGTGGAGTCGTTGAAACCTAGTACAAAGATTTCGTAGCGGGCGCTGCTCGGCAGGCGAAGCGCGAATTTTCCGGTGGAATCGGATAGGCCCTGGTATTCGCGCTGGTTGGCCAGACTGCGGAAGACCACGATTTCATTGTTCAGGGGTTCGCCGCTCTTTGCATCAACAATACTTACGGCAACCGGCGCATCCTTGGGCAGATTGCCCTGGGCAGGCGGTGTAGCGGGGGCCTGGCAAAAAACGGAGACAAAGGAAAACGACAGCGGAATCAGGAATCCAAAATGTTTCATGCGTGAGGTTTTTATTGAAGTTCTTTTTCGAAAAGTTTTCGGGGACGGCGTAAAAATAGTTTTCCTGAACGGATTGGCAATATCCATGCCGGTTCACTTGATGAATTTAACATTCTCCGTTCACCAGCCGTTCCTTTCAGCGCAAGAACGGATATGGGCTGTGTGATGAAGGCCATGCCAGGCATAAAAGGCAAGATACTCCCGCAGGGTGATTTCCTTTTGCTGTTCGGGATGGATAAAACTTCGCTGCAGTTGGTCCTCATTCAGGCTGCGTAACAAGACCACCCAACGTTGATGAAGATCCCGGAGCAGGTTCAGGGAAACGCGAACCGGCATCGACCTGCTGTCCACCAAACCGGCCCATAATTGCTCATCGTAGGGTTTGATGACGGGCTTGTCTTCTGTAAGGGCCAGCTTGAAGCGGATGAAGCTGTTCATATGGCTGTCGGCACAGTGATGCACCACTTGCCTCAGGGTCCAGCCTCCGGGCCGGTAAACGGTGTCGAGCTGCGCATCATTATACGAACCGGCAGCAGCGTTAATGGCTTCAGGAAAAGCTTCAATGGCTTCGATAAGTTTTTGCGTAGCGGCCCTGTCGTTTTGTTCCGGTGCCCATACAAAACGGCCAATGGGGAATTTCAGGGTTTCGATATCCATAATCTTCATTTATAATCGTTGTTGCAGGCGTGGAACCATTTCATTTTTCCAGGAACTGAAATCGCCTTGCAGGATATGCTTTCGTGCTTCACCCATCAGCCAGAGATAGAGGGCCAGGTTGTGCACACTGGCTATGTTGAGTCCGAGCATTTCTTTGGCCCGGACCAGATGTCGCAGATAAGCCTTGCTGTACATGGCGCTGCTTGGGCATCCGATTTCTTCATCAATCGGTGAAAAATCGTGTTCCCATTTCTTATTGTCGATATTGATGACCCCGTTCGGGGTGAACAACATAGCATTGCGGCCGTTGCGTGTGGGCATCACACAGTCGAACATGTCAACCCCGAGCGCAATGCATTCCAGGAGGTTCCAGGGCGTGCCCACACCCATCAGATACCGCGGTTTGTTTGCCGGCAGATGATCGCAGCAATCGGCGGTATGCTCGTATAGCATTTCGGTGGGTTCGCCCACACTGAGTCCGCCGATGGCATTGCCGCAGGCACCTTTTGACGCCACAAATTCGGCGCTGGCTTTGCGCAGGTCTTTGAATGTACTTCCCTGTACAATCGGAAAAAGATGTTGTTCGTGTCCGTAATGGGGCCCGGTGTTTTTCAACCGTTCCATGCAGCGGTCAAGCCAGCGGTGGGTGAGTTCCATGCTTTTGCGGGCATAGGCATAATCGCTGGGGTAGGGCGGGCATTCATCGAAGGCCATGATGATATCGGCGCCGATGGTCCGCTGTATGTCCATCACCGATTCGGGGGTGAACAGGTGTTTGCTGCCGTCGATATGCGACTGGAAGACCACGCCCTCTTCCGTTATCTTCCGGTTTTGCGCCAGTGAAAACACCTGGTATCCTCCGCTGTCGGTCAGCAGGGGCAGGGGCCAGTTCATGAAGCGGTGCAGGCCTCCGGCCTCTTTGAGGGTATCCATACCCGGGCGGAGATAGAGGTGATAGGTATTGCCCAGAATGATGCGTGCCTTTACCTCCTGCTGCAACTGCAACTGGGTCAATGTTTTCACACTGCCTGCGGTGCCTACCGGCATGAAGATGGGGGTGGGTATCATCCCGTGCGCGGTAGTGATGGTGCCGGCCCTTGCCTTGCCTGAGGGGTCGGTATGCTGTAATTCAAAATGAAATTCCGGAATCTTCATGGGTCAGGAATCGGATTGTTGTGGCAAAAAGTAAGCCGGTTGATTGGCTTTATTGTTATGTGAATAATATCCGCTGCGGTAAGAAAACACGGTACTTATTTTTGCAGCATGATTCATTTGCAGGGATGGCAGGCGGTTTTTTATGTGTTCTGCCTTGTTACAGCAATTCAGCTTTTTTATTATCTCTTTTATTTCCTGCGTCTGGCCCTGCATAAGCGTCGTCAGCGCGATTCCTTCCGCACGCAGCCGGTTTCTGTGATCATTTGCGCCCGCGATGAAGCGGCAAATCTAGTGAAAAATCTGCCCGGAGCCCTGATGCAGCAGTATGCGACCACGCATGAAGTGATTGTGGTGAACGACAATTCCTTTGATGAAAGCAAATACCTGTTGCAGGAATTCCACCGGCAATACAAGCAGCTCCGGGTGGTGGAACTCACCCAGGAAGCCAAGATGATTCCCGGGAAAAAGTTTCCGCTGAGCATCGGCATCAAGGCTGCGCATCATGAGATTCTCCTGCTTACCGATGCCGACTGTGTTCCTGCCAGTGAGTTCTGGATCGACAAGATGCAGCAGTGCTATGATGAGGGTATTGAAATCGTTTTGGGATACGGCGGCTATCACAAGCGCAAGGGTTTGCTGAACAAGCTTATCCGCTGGGATACGTTTCATGCCGCTTTGCAGTATCTGAGTTTTGCCCTGGCCGGTCAGGCCTATATGGGCGTGGGGCGAAACCTGAGTTACCGCAGGACGGTCTTTTTCCGCCACAAGGGATTTTCGGCGCACAACCATGTGGCCAGCGGCGACGATGATCTGTTCATCAATATGGCGGCTACGCGCAGCAATGTAACTATATGCACTGACCCCGACACCTTCACACTCAGCAATCCCTCGCGCAGCTTCGGTGAATGGTTTCGGCAGAAGACAAGGCATCTCAGTACGGCACGGTATTACAAGCTGGTGCATAAATTCCTGCTGGGCATGTACACGCTTTCGCATTTCCTGTTTTATCCCCTGCTTGTGGCTTCCTGCATCCTCTATCGGTGGGATTATGCGCTGATCGTTTTCGGCATCCGTTTCGTCATCCAGATGGCCGTTCTTTTTCCCGTATTGCGGAAGATGAAGGAAACGGATCTTTTCCCCTTGTTGCCGCTGCTGGACATCTGGATGTTCTTCTACTACCTTATTTTTTCATCGGGGGTATTCGGCAAGCCGGCCCGAAGCTGGAAATGAATCAGTCGTCATGGAAACACTCCTGAACTATTTCAGCGAATTTACGGATGAGCAGTTGACCCGTTTTGCTGCCCTTCGGGATGTATATGCGGAATGGAATCAAAAGATCAATGTGATTTCCCGGAAGGATATGGACGATTTCTACCTGCATCATGTACTGCATTCGCTGGCCATTGCCACGCAGGTGGAATGGTCGGCCGGTATGCAGGTGATGGATCTGGGCTGCGGAGGTGGTTTCCCGGGTCTGCCTCTGGCGATCTATTTTCCCGAGGTTCGGTTTCTGCTGGTTGACAGTATTGGGAAAAAACTGAAGGTTGTGGATGCTGTCGCGTCTTCATTGGGAATCAGTAATGTCGAAACCCGGCATACCCGTGCTGAAGATATCCGCGACCGGAAATTTGATGCCGTGGTATCGCGGGCGGTGGCTCCGCTTGGCGATCTCTGGCGCTGGAGCCGGCCCTTGCTGAAGAAAGGTGTTCCGGGCGGTGGCCTGTTCTGCCTGAAGGGCGGCGATCTTTCCCGTGAAATTGCGGAAAGCGGCACCCGGCCGAATGTCTGGGAACTGGAAAAGCTGTTTGCCGAGCCATGGTTTCGGGAGAAATACCTGCTGCAGGTTAAAGGATAATGTCTGCTGATTTTATTTTACAAAGGGATGCGG
>CAZZLI010000097.1:0-11333 GCA_964655055.1 uncultured Ferruginibacter sp. | reverse complement strand
GTCACTTTCGTATAACATCCCCCCTAAAGTACAGGGCTTATCGAAATCCCTGGCGACACTACTTGGCCCTTCATTTAAACCTATACCTTCTTCACTAAGCACCCGCCTGGGATACCTGCGATAAAATTTTATGCGGCTCCAGTAAAATTCTTTTGCGGGCTTTACGTGTTCTTCTTTGCGGGCTTTGCGAGAAATAAGATTTGCCCCCTTGACTCCCCAAAGGAGAGGGATGACATCGCGGCTACCAACGACTTCAGATGTGGAAAAGTGACGCAGCGGCACAGGTCAGGAGATCTGCGCCTGACAAGCTGCAAAGCCTTTCGTGGAGCTCATCAGCGCAGGTTGTGATACACTTTCTGCACATCATCGTCCTGCTCGAGGGTATCCACCAGCTTGAGCACTTCGTTGGATGCCTCTTCACCCAGCTCAACGGTATTAACAGGAATGCGGGTTAGCTCGGCGCTGATCACTTCTATCTTCTTTTCTTCCAGCGCCTTGCTCATATTACCAAACTCGTTGTAGGCGGTGCGGATGATGATATTCCCTTCGCTGTTCTCCCCGATTTCCTCCAGTCCGAAATCAATCAGGTCGAGTTCAAGATCATCGGTACTCATCCCGGTATTCTTCACCTTGAATTCACCCATGCGGTTGAAGCTGAAGGCAACGCTTCCGCTGGTACCGAGGGAACCGTGCCCCTTGGTGAAATGCATGCGGACATTGGCCACAGTTCGGGTAGGATTGTCGGTAGCCGTTTCGACCATGATGGCTACGCCGTGCGGGCCGTATCCTTCGTAAACAATTTCCTCGTAATCGGTCTTGTCCTTGCCCATGGCACGCTTGATGGCAGCCTCCACACGGTCTTTGGGCATATTGCAGGCCTTGGCATTCAGATAGCATCTGCGCAGGGCCGGGTTGTTTTCGGGGTCGGGACCACCGGTTTTCACGGCAATGGCGATCTCCTTGCCGATGCGGGTGAAATTCTTGGCCATCTTGTCCCAGCGGGCGAACATGGCGCTTTTACGTACTTCGAATATTCTTCCCATATTGGTGTATTTTAGCCCGAATGAGCGGCAAATGTACTGAAATTGGCCTTGTTCAAAAAGGTGTATCACTGGCATCAACACCCCCTCTCCTCCGGCTTCCATGCCCGGTTCAGTGCTTCAAATGCAACATCCATGAAAACTATTAAGGCCACAATTTTTCTCCCGTTGCTCCTGTTTTTTTTATCGGCAGGGGCACAACCTACCCCGTTTGAACGTTCAGGCGAAAAGGAGTCAGCCACCTATGCAGAGATCATAAACTGGTACAAAGAACTGGACCAGAGCAGTAACTATCTGCTACTGCGTGAAATGGGACCAACAGATGCATCGTATCCGCTGCATCTCGCCCTGCTGTCGGCTGATGGCAATTTCGATCCGAAGCAATGGCACCGTAAAAAGAAAGCGGTCATCCTGATCATCAACGGCATCCATGCGGGCGAACCCGATGGTATTGATGCAAGCATGATGCTGGTTCGCGACCTGGTGAAAAACAAAAAAGCATTTCCGCAGGATATCGCCCTGGCCGTTTTGCCCGTGTACAATGTGGGCGGTTGCCTGAACCGCGGACCGAATTCGCGTGTGAACCAGAACGGGCCTGCCGAATACGGATTCAGGGGAAATGCGCAGAACCTCGACCTGAACCGGGATTTCACAAAATCCGACAGCCGCGAAGCCGCCTCCTTCACCGAACTGTTCCAATGGATCGACCCCGACATCCTGATTGACAACCATGTCAGTGACGGTGCCGATTATCCGTACACGATGACACTGCTCACCACCCAGTACGAAAAGCTGGGCCCCGTTCTGGGCCGCTGGCTGAAGGATGTGCTCGAACCCCGACTCTATGCACAAATGAAGCAGCGGGGCGAGGAAATGTTTCCTTATGTCAACTACGACAACGCCGGCCCCGGCAAGGAAATGCCCATGTTCTACGATCCGCCGCGCTTTTCTTCGGGCTATGCAGCCCTGTTTCAAACCCTGGCATTTGTACCTGAAACGCATATGCTGAAGCCATTTTCCGACCGGGTGAAAGCGACCCTCAAACTCATGCAATGCATCCTGGCACTGGCCTCGTCGCATGCGTCAACACTGATCCAAAAAAGAAATCAAGAGAAAGCGGCCGTACAACAACAAACCCGTTTCCCTTTGGGTTGGCGAATCGACAGCACGCAAACAAGCGAACTGAATTTCCGCGGCTATACGAAAACCACCCGCATCAGCAAGGCTACAGGGCTGCCGCAAAACGGATTTGACCGATCGAAGCCTTATGAACAACGCATCCGTTATTACAATACCTATGTTCCGTCGTCATCAGTCAACGCTCCGGATTACTATGCCGTTTCGGGAGGCTGGTATCGGGTGATTGAACGACTGCGTCGGAACGGGGTGAAGATGCGGCAATTGCAGCAGGATTCACTGGTAAGCGCAGAAGTGTATAGGATTGAAAGCTACCGCAGTGCTGCCGAACCCTATGAGGGGCATCATAAGAACTACGCCACCCGTGTTTCATCAGACACCGCTTCCATCCTGTTGCGCAGGGGCGATTACCTGATCGACACGCGGCAACCCGCCCGACGCTATCTGGTGGAAATGCTGGAGCCTGCCGGCGATGACAGTTTTTTTGCCTGGAACTTCTTCGATGCCATCCTGCAGCAGAAGGAAGGCTACAGCGACTACCGCTGGGATGAACTGGCGGCAACCCTGCTGGAGCAGAATCCTGAGCTCTTGCTGCAACTGACGGAAAAACGGAATGCCGATCCGGAATTCGCCAAAAACGCATCGGCCCAACTTGAGTTCCTTTACCGCCGTTCCCCCTATTTTGAAAAAGGATACCGCCGCTACCCGGTTTACCGCCTGCATCGTTGAGGCAAACCCTAATGCGATCCTGAACCGGCACCCGAACGGAAAAAACAATACATTTGATTCCTGCCAAACCCAATTCCGGTAATCATGAGCAATGAAGTTTACACCATTCCGCTGCGCTTCCGCAGGATGGAAAACCTGCATATCGTATTCTGGCTTTTCAAGGATGTAGCCTGGTGCCTGCAATGGAAAGTACTGGCCATCGTGATGATCATCCCTACACTGGTCATTTCCATCGTCATCGCTTACCGCAACAGGAGTGTCGTCAGTGAAACCTGCCACAATGTGGCCATCAGTTTTTGGATTTCAGCCAACTCCTACTGGATGATCAGCGAATTCCTGGGTATCGACAACCACCCGCTCTTCGGCGAATTCACCTATAAACATCTGGCCGTCATTCCGTTCACCATCGGTTTGCTGATTCTCGGATTCTATTACCTGATCTGGAAACCCCGAAACAGCAAGGCCGAACTAACCATGTAACCCTGCTTAACATCCGTTGCAATGAGAACAAGAAATTTTTTGCTGCTGTTCTGCCTGCTGTTTTATACAGGTAAGATGCCCTATGCCCAGACAAACGACAACCCGTACAAGGCAGTGGATGATTTCGCGAGAAGCGTGGGAAAGCTCGACTCCCTGAACATGGGGGCCATCAGCAATATCCTTACACGGAATTACAGCGACAACAAGGACAAGGCCAGGGTATTGTTCACCTGGATCGCACACAACATCGAACTCGACTGCAAGGCAGCCCGCAACGGCGATCAGGAAAAACCATTGACGGATCTGGTGCTGAAAAAAAGAAAAGCCGTGGCCGCCGGATACGCCGCGCTTTATCAGGATATGTGCAGCGTAGCCAAAATCCGCTGCCTTACGGTGGATGGCTATGCCAAAACACATACCGATCAGATCGGCGAAAAACCCGATGCCTTCAATCATTGCTGGGTGGTGGTGCAACTGGGTCAGAGCCCCGACAGCTGGTACTATGTCGACCCCGCCTGGGGAAGCGGATACGCCGATGAGAAAATGACCCGCTTCATTCCGGAATTCCGCGATGCCTATTTTTTTCCCGACAAGCCGTTGTTCAACCTGCAACACTTCCCCGACAACCGTGCCTGGCAACTGGGTGGCGGACCCAAATCGCTGAAGGAATTCATGGACCTGCCGTTGATTTATCATGCCGCCTACCCGCTCGGGGCAAGAGGCTTTAATCCGCCTTCAGGAATTGTCAAAAGCAAGGCAGGCAGGAAGCTGCTCTTCAGCATGCAGTTATCATCATCGGCAAAGGTCAGTAAGGTGGGTATCGAAACGGGTGCCGATAAGAAGAAGAAAAGAAAAGAAGTTCCTTACCAATTCGGAGGCGGTACGTTACAGATTTCCTGTTCCTTTGAAGAAGCCGATAACTTCCCGCTTGTCATTTTGATCAATGATCAGCCTGTTGCGGGTTATCGGATGGAACTTGAGGAATAGGTTTACCAGGATCCCTTGAAGGTTTTCATGAAGGCAGGATAATTCTGGCTCTTATAGGCACCGTCGCCGAAAAACCGAAGCGGCGGCTCGATTTCTGAGGGCTTCAGGTAACCGGGAAGGGGTGCAGGCTGGGCATCGGGCGCGGCAAGGAACACGGTTGTGGGGTAACTCAGTTGGCCGCCGGTAAGATAAATGGCGAAACTGTTTGTCTTGTTCGACGCATCAAACGAATAGGTTTTCCCGTTCCAGAGTACGTCCTCCTTTTGCTCGGCATTGAATTTCAGCGGATAATAGGTACTGTTGATGTAATCGGCCACCTTGCTGTTGGCATAGGTTTCCCGGTCCATCACCTTGCACCAGCCGCACCAGTCGGTGTACAGGTCAATCAAAACCGGGCGGGGTGAGTCGGCAAGGGCTTCCCGGATCTGGTCGATACTCATCCAGTTCACCTTGCCTCCTGCAGGTGGAATGAAGGAGGTATGCGAAAAGAGGATGACCGCCAGCGTCAAAAAAAAACTAACCTTTTTCATGGCTGCGTTGTTGTACTTTGGAATATCCAAACCATCACAAGTTAATGCATAAGATCGTAGTAGCCATCACGGGCGCCAGCGGATCGGTCTATCCGAAGGTATTGCTCGATAAACTCAGCAGGCTGGGTGGGCAGGTAACTGAACTCGGAGTGATTCTTACAACAAATGCCCGTGAAGTTTGGCAGACCGAGCTCGAAAGCGATTGCGATGATTTCTTCCGCCGGCATCCGCAGATGCGTATTTATAACCAGCAGGATTTTTCTGCGCCCTTCGCATCCGGATCGGGGCAGTACCAGACGGTAATCATCGCACCCTGCAGTATGGGTACTCTAGGCCGGATCGCTTCGGGCATCAGCAATGATCTGATCTCCCGGGCCGCCGATGTGGCGCTCAAGGAGAGGAGAAAACTGATTTGCATAGTTCGGGATACACCCTACAACCTCATCCATATCCGCAATATGGAAACCGTTACCCTGGCCGGCGGTATCATCTGCCCGGCCTCACCTTCTTTTTACAGCAGGCCCCGGAGTGTGGAGGAAGTGGCGGCAACGGTGGTGGACCGGGTTATTGACCTGGCCGGACTGAAGCAGGATACCTACCGATGGGGATCCTGAACGATGCTCAATTGCCAAGCGAATCCGGCAGAGCGTATTTTTTCCGCATCAACAGACTGCGCTGATTCTCGCCCGATGCGGTGACACTATCCATCAGGGCCTTCATCAGGTCGTGATGCCCGCTGTAGAAGCGGAAACTTTCTTCATACTGTTTTCGGTTTACGCCCTGTCGCCGGAAGATCTGCTCCTGCATACCTGCATTTTCAAGGGCCGCATCGCGCAGGCTGTCCTTTCGAACGAATTGGTCCGAATAATAATCGGCCTGTAAGATTTCCCACATCACGTTGCGCATCTTTTGAGGAGGAAGTATTCCGGAGGGAATCTCGTCCTTGCCCCGGCAACTCAGAATTTGGGATAAAATACAAAGGGATAAAAGGAAATTCCGCATTCCGGTCACTTGAGCTCGGTTTTATAGCGGTTGGCATTGGTAAGATCGAGTTTCTGCAGCAGTTCGGATGCACGCATCTTGTCCTGCGTATTGGCTTTGGAAAACAGTTTGATCAGTTCATTGGCCTTCCCCTGGAAGAAGAACTGCATGATCATGGTGTTGGGATTGTCGGTATTGAAAGAGTTCGCCAGGTTCAGCACATTGAGCATTTCCGTCCTGCCCTTGGTATCATCTTCATACAATTGGTCGAGCGAAAGGCGGTAATAGTTGTAGTAGATGTCACCGATCATGGCATAGCGGCTGTTGAGCATGTTTTCCACCAGCCAGTAGCGGTTGCGGATTCCGTCGAAGGCCTTCCATCCGCTGATGCCGCGGCCTTCGGGGGCATTGTTCACGATGTTCTGCGCTTTCTGGAAATAGGGGTCGCCGCCGCGGATGGAAAACGAGTGGCTGTCAAACCCGATGATCATGTAGGCATAGTAGGCAAACAGGGCCGTAAGGTTGGAGGCCAGGGCATCGCTGCCGCTTACCCGGTTCTCGTTGAAATCCATCTGCTGGAATTCCACATAACGGATGGCGATGTTCTCATCCTGAAAATTCATCAGCGGTGAAAAATAACTGGTGTTGTAAACGGGACGAGCCGCCTGTATGGTAAGTTGTCCGTTATATACATTGGGCTCGTTGGTGGCTTCCAGGTTGAGCAGGAAACTGCAGGAAATCTTTTCATTTGCCGCATAGGTTTCGCTGGTCCATTTCCTGTTGTTGAGAAAATTGTTGAGCGCATTCTGCAAGGTCAGGAAAACATTCTTGTTCACAGCGGTACCGATGCGGGAGGTATTGACGGTTACACGGGCGGTAAGTTCCTGCGCGTCAACGCTACCGGTGCACAGCATCAGGAGGAGCAAGCATGAGGATATAAATGGTTTCATGGATTCACATTTTCTACAACGTCCGGAAAAATATAGCGTATCCGGTTTACCCTTCATCATTCAGCGGATGCGTGCGGTGATATAATCAACGATGTTTTCGGCTACTTCCTTCTTGGTTTGCACCGGATAGTTCTTTTCGGTGCCCTTGCGGTCGAAGATGCTGATCTTGTTCGTATCGTATCCGAAACCGGCCCCGGCATCGTTCAGGGAATTCAGCACGATAAGGTCGGCGTTCTTTTCCCGCAGTTTCTTAAGGGCATTCGCCTTTTCATTTTCTGTTTCGAGGGCAAAGCCCACCAGCAACTGGGTTTTTGTTTTGATGCCACCCAGATGGCGTAAGATGTCGGTAGTTTTGACCAGCGGTATGTTCAGCACTTCCTCCGATTTCTTGATTTTCTGCCGGGCAGGGCGGGCGGGTGTATAATCGGCCACTGCGGCACTCATCACCGCTATCCGCACTTTTTGGAATACTTTGACGCAGGCGGCAAGCATCTGTTTGGCTGTTTCCACCCGAATGGTTTCCACCTGCTCAGGCGGGGTTTCCGATGTGGGACCGAGTACAAGGGTTACTTTGGCACCTCGGGCGGCAAAAACCCGTGCAATTTCAATTCCCATCTTCCCCGATGAGCGGTTGCCGATAAAACGAACGGGGTCCAGGGATTCGAAGGTGGGCCCTGCGGTCACCAGCACATGTTTTCCTTTGAACTGCATCCGCTCCGAAAAGAAACCTTCCAGCCAGATAAGGATTTTTTCAGGTTCAGCCATTCGGCCTTCGCCAATCAGTCCGCTTGCAAGTTCGCCATGCTCCACCGGAATAACCAGGTTACCCCATCCGGATAGTTTTTCCAGGTTGTTGCGGGTTGCAGGATGCTTCCACATATCCTCATCCATTGCCGGCGCAAGCACCACAGGGCAGGTAGCGGAAAGATAGACGGCCGTCAGCAGGTTATCGCAGATACCGGTGGCAAACTTGGCCAGTGTATTGCAGCTGAGCGGAGCAAGCAGCATCACATCGGCCCAACGCCCGAGTGCCACATGGTTGGCCCAGGTGTCCCGGTCGGTCAGTTCAGAGAGCACGGGATGGCGGGAAACGGTGGAAAGGCTGAGTGCGGAAACAAAATCGAGGGAAGACGGAGTGGCGATGACTTTTACCTCGGCACCTGCGCGAACGAGCAGGCGCACCAGATGGGGCGTCTTGTATGCGGCTATGCTGCCCGATACGCCTAAAAGTATTTTTTTTCCTTTGAGCATGAAAAAATCCCGTTTACAACGGGATTAAAAGTATTAAAACTTTGGTAAAACAAATCTTAAAATCAGCCTGATTGCTCCGGAGCAATCAGCTGAACATGTCACCATCGTTCTGACGGTAGTAGACCTTGTCTTCCATGAACTCCTGCGAAGCCAGCAAAGCCGGGTTGGGCATCCGCTCATAAGCACGGGAGATTTCGATCTGCTCCTTGTTTTCGTGGATTTCCTCAAGGCTGTCGGTATGGCTGGCAAACTCTTCGAGCTTGTTGTGCAGTTCTTCCTTGATGGAAATGTTGATCTGGTTGGCCCTTTTGGCAATGATGTTGATGGACTCGTAAAGGTTGCCCGTCTTCGATTTCATTTCGAAGAGGTTCTTGGGTTCCACCACACTTGATGTGCTAGCGCTGTGCAGACGTCTTAATTTGCTCATGTTCTATTTCTTTGATGTTGTTTACACTTTGGTCATGGTAGCTGCGGGCTTCGGCGAGCAGCTTGCTGTCGGAAAACCGGTCCCGGAAATCATCGAATTCCGAAATCACCTTCTCATAGCGTTCCACCTGCTTTTCGAGGGCGCTGATCTGTGCGAACCGGTAAAAGCTCTCGATGCATTTCAACTTGTACTCATCGGCCCGGGGCGACTCCGGATAGTTGTTGAGCAGGTTGTTGTAAGAAAGCGCTGCGGCCCGGTACTGCCCCACTTTATGGTAGAGTTGTGCACCCCGCAGTTCCTTTTCTTCCAGCTTCCCCCGGCACACATCGATGATTTCGGTGGCCTCCTTAACCCGTGCCGATTCGGGATGCGTGTTGATGTAAGTCTGCATCACCCCGATGGATTTCGCCGTATTGGTCTGGTCGAGTTCGATTTTTGGCGATTGCTTGAAAAAGCAAAGCGCATGCATGAAATCAACCTCTTCGGCCCGGCTGCTATTCGGGAAAACCTCAAGAAATCCCTTGAAGAAATTCTCGGCATCCCGGTAATTCTTCAGGTGGTAAAAACAGAAGGCATCCTTGTAATACAGCTCCTCAAACTTGAGGGTACCCTTGTACACGGGGTAGAGTTCCTCGTACAACTGCTGGGCATACCGGTATTTCTTTTCCTCGAAATACTTGTCGGCCATCTGCAGCTTGTATTCGTAGTCCTTGCTCTTCAATACCTTGTTGAAGGAATTGTTGCAGGAGACAGCGAACAACATCAGAACCGGCAAAACCGCGCTGTACGAAAAACGCATGGGCAGCAAAAGTACGGCAAATCCGGCTAAATGAAGTGCCAATACCGACTGGATATCTGTAATGGACCAGTTTCATTGGCCCAAACAGGGAGCACATCGGCATTATACGGGGAAATTTTTGGGCTGAAAGCAACGTCACTTTCGTATAAAATGGGGATAGGCGGCCGTTCAGGGAAGGCTCCCAAAGAAAAAACCCTCCAGAAATTCCGGAGGGCTTTTGAAGCAAAAAGTAAGAACGTACGATTACTTGATATCGATCGTATCCGCATCTCCGCCGTCGATGATTTTGTTGGTGGAGATCCGATCGGCACTGATACCCAGCTTTTCGATCAGGTAGTTTTTGGCAGCCTCCAGCTTCTTGTCGGCAAGGTTTTGCGAAGCCTTGCTGGCGCTGGGATAGGCAGTCAGGGTGATATTGCAGTTGGGGTTGTTTTTCAGTTTGTCAGCCACGGAGGAAAGCATTGCCTTGTTGTCTTTGCTGAAACTTACGCTCTTCATCCTGATGCTGGGGTAGTCGGTGGGGCAACCTTCAGCGCCGCCACCGGTAACGCCGCCACTGTTGATTTTGTTCTTAAGGTCGGTGCAGCAGGCAGGCTCGGGGCACTTACCTACGCCGTCGGCATCAACAGGCTGGCAATCGGTAGGTGTGATCAACTGCTTGTCTTTGCAATCGGGAACACCGTCACCATCAGTATCGCGGGTTACACCGTGTGTATCAACCGGACATCCCGCAGGTGTGTTGGGCTCGCGGTCAAGTTGGTCGGTAACACCATCTCCGTCAGCATCGTCAAAAACAGGCTTGGGCAGTTTCATGTGACGGGGATTGTTCAACTCGCTATACGCGTAGTCGAGGGGATTCAGCCACCACAGGGGCTCAACAGACTTAGCACCCAGGTTGAAATTCACACCAAGTGAAAGAAAGTTCCAGGAATCGAAATCACGGGTGAGGGCACCATCGCCAAGAGGATGCTCCTGCCAGCGCTGTCCGTCCATCAGATCGGATTTCACGAAGGTGTGGCGATCTTCAAGGGCGATATTGACGCGACGACCAAGCTTGTATGAAATACCTACCAATACGGTTGCAGAGGGTTTCAGGGTGTTTTTGCCGGAAGTCGGACGGCGACCATTCTCATCTTCGGCAGCTGTTTCATAGGTATTGTCCATACCGTCTTTCAGCAGGTTCAACAGTTCCTTCCTGTTGGCATATTTTACACCACCAGTTGCATCCTGACGGGCCTTAACACTATTGAAGAGGGCAGTGTAAGGACGACCGTTTGCGTCAAGGGCATTAACCATTGAATTGAAAGCAGTGATACCGATACCGCCACCACCGTAAAGAACCATTCCGGTTTTTTGCTTGTGGAAACGAACGTTGTTCAGCGTCACGATTCCCTGAAGGGAGAGATCCTGAACGTTGGTCTTGTAGTTATAGTAAACAATCTGGGCATTGCCACCATTCAGAGTGGGGCTCAGCGCAGTCAGGTTTCCGGCGTTGTCGCGGATGAAAGGATTGTAACCCTGTCCGGCAGGCAGATTGCCGCGGTTTGGAGCATCAATCCAGGCTTCGTTCTTGAGGAAGTTGAAAGCAGGGTTCCAGTTCAACCCTTTACCCACACCATTAACATACTGGGCGCGAAGGGAGAATACATACCCGATAGCTTTGCGGGCGTGAACTTCAAAGCCGAAGGTGGGGAATCTTGCGGAAACATCACTGCTGATGGTCAGCGCACCTACTGAAGCACCTACCTCCCACATGTTGCGGGGCTTGGCCGGGAAATTATACGTGTTGTTCAGGAATTCGTTCTGCTGGGGCATTCCCTTTCGGGTAATCACAGAAGAATCGAAAACACTGTAGCCCGAACCCATCTGCGCGAAGGTGAACGGAGCCAGGAGGATCATAAGACCCGTTAATAAACTGTACTTTTTGCTTGCCATAATTGTGTGGTTATTTAAGAAATTCGAAAAAAAACTAATTGATATGATGCAAAAATATTACTTGAAGGCTAAAATCCAAATTTTTTT
>CAZZLI010000096.1:0-11337 GCA_964655055.1 uncultured Ferruginibacter sp. | reverse complement strand
AGCAGTGGCCCTTTCATTATTGTTTCCACCATAAAAGCTCGACCATTGTAAAGACCCGGAAGAAGAAAATTTCATGATAAAAGCGTCGCTGATATTGTTCTTATTGGGTTGAAACGCTCCGCTGACGGGGAAATTGAGTGTTGACTGGGTATAACCAGTCACCAGCAGATTTCCTGACGCATCAACATGCAAACCATACGCTTCATCCCAATTGTTTCCGCCTGCATAGGTTGACCAGACTAAAGAGCCCTGGGTGTCGAATTTCATAATGACACATTCCGTAGCTCCATTGGTGGCACCCTGGAAAAAGGCGCCGTTGCCGGGGTCACGCAGGGGAAACAAGGCTGATTGTGTGGAACCGCCGACGAATACATTCCCGCTCCCGTCGCAGGCCACGGAATAGAAATTGTCGAGGGATGCGGTGCCGACATAGGTACACCAAAGCAAAACCCCTTTGGGCGAAAACTTCAGGATAAATCCATCGTAAAGGCTTCCTGCATAAGAACCCTGGTAATAGGCGCCACCCAGTTGGTCCCTTACCGGAAAATCGGTCGAATTGGTGCTTCCCGCAACATATAAATTTCCCTCACCATCGACATCCATCGAACGGGGTGTGTCAAAACCGTTTCCGCCGAAAAGGGTTCCCCATGTGAGCTTTGGATCAATGGTGAGGGTATCGGAGAAGGAGGTATCTTTTGTTGCCAGCTGATAACTTAAAATGCTCTCGTAATGGTATTTGCTGCCGATTCCCCCTTTTGTGGATGATTCGATTGAAAAGCGGGTGGAGATTTTTCCTGACCTGAAAAAACTTACAGGCTTTTCCTCCTTCAGGTTTCCGAAGGCTGTGGAAATGAAAAGACTGCCGTCCTGCTTGACCAGGGGTTTTAATTTAGATCTGATCTTAAGCCTGACCCTGTTGTAATCGACCCCCGGATTCAATATGAACTCATGTTTTAAGTTCTTGCTTTCGTTGAAATAAAAAACCCAGTCTACTCCCTCAAACGCATTTTTGATCCTGATTTTTTTATAGCGCTCCGTTTTCACCAGTGATGCATTTTCACGAAGGTATCTTACGGGCGATTGCAGCATTTGCTCCCCGGAAATATCCATTTTGGAATGAAACCCTTGCTCAGGCCCTATTTCGATGAGCTCATATTTTGTTATGCCGTCCTTTATCTTCCAGGTTTGGAATATGATCTTACTTCTTGTAAACCAAACCACCAGTCCCGGCGCTTCGGTCTTATACAACACATCAGAAACCGTTTGGCCGGCCGTATTGACCATCTGACCGTTATTCTTCTCAAAAAAACTCTCTGAGGAAGGAACATTCGCAAGCGATTTGCCGCAGACAGAAGCCAGGAAAATGACCAGAAAGCAAACCCGAATCATACGTTTTGGCTTGAGGAGCTGCTTAATCGTGTTTAATTAAACATGAAAAGTTCAATTTCCTGTCAGTCAGGCATATGACCTTATCACAGAGTAGTTGCAGGAGTAAAGCTACTCTACCGGCATCTTAAATTTAGTGTATTAAACGTAAATTCTGAAATATTAGTACACGTTTAGTTGTATAGACAGGTTGAAATTCAACAATATATAGGGTATCATACCAAACGAATCGGGAATCAAGGGCTTTTAGTCCGTAGTCGTCTGTGATCAACAGGAGATGATGTTCCATCTTTGCCGGTTCCTATGTATAATAATCGGTGACGTGAGTTTCCCAACGGGCCGAGATCGGGCTATCAGCAGAACCAACACTCGCCCTACGCAACCCGGAGCGGCATCCAGCTGTCGGAGCCATAGGGCAGGAGCAGGCTAAGACACATCAGCCGGGAAGCTATCCACAGGGAAAATCACCGCCGACATTCCGTTTTTTCTCACCGCCGGAAAGGCTGAATTCCCTTCCCTATTTCGGATTTGTGATGGAAATGTGCTCTAAATGCAAAACAAAAAAGGCCCACATTTCTGTAAGCCTTTCATTTTCAGTGTGACCGCGTTAGGATTCAAACCTAAAACCTTCTGATCCGTAGTCAGATGCTCTATTCAGTTGAGCTACGCAGCCATTCGGCCGAAGCCGGCTGCAAAAGTAGGATTTTATTTTCTGCCTTCCAACAGATAAGGCAATTTTGTCGGTCACCAAACCCCACTGCCATGAAGCTGCAGCTCTGGAGCATCGGCAAAAACCACGAACCCTATGTACAGGAAGGCGTCGAACTGTTCACCCGGCGCATCAAGCACTATTTTCCCGTGGAATGGAAACTGATACCCCCACCCAAAAACACGGCCTCCCTGCCGGAAGCCGAACTCAAAAAAAAAGAGGGTGAAGCGGTACTTGAGCTACTCGGCAAAGACGATTTCCTGATCTTGCTCGACGAAAAAGGGAAACTCCTCTCAAGCCCCGAAACGGCCACGATGCTGCAGAAAAAAGCGGATTCGGGTACGCGCAACCTGGTCTTCCTTATCGGCGGCGCCTTCGGTGTAAGCGATGCGGTAAAGCAACGGGCCGGACTGGTATGGAGCTTCTCTCCGCTTGTGTTTCCGCACCAGCTGATGCGGCTGATGCTGACCGAACAGATCTACCGTGCCTGTACCATCATGAACAAGGAGAAATATCACCACTGCTGACTAACTTGCGACTACAAATATGGAAGCCCCCCTCACCTACCTCATCATCGCCATCACCGTGGGCGTTTCCCTGCTGGCCTTCGGCAACGCCCGCATCAAGGGATCGCTGCTGTTCTATCCCGTCATCATGCGAGGACCCGAACAGTATTACCGCTTCTTCTCGCACGGGCTTATCCATGCCGACTACATCCATCTGGGCTTCAACATGCTTACCCTTTTCTTCTTCGGCCGGGTACTGGAATCCATGGTGTTCACACCCTTGCAATTCATTTTGCTTTATGTATCGGCCCTGGCCGCCTCCTCCCTGGCCGATTTTTTCCGTTACCGCAACAACCGGAATTATGCGGCACTCGGAGCCTCGGGCGCGGTATCGGCCCTGGTATTCGCCACCATCACGCTCGACCCCTGGGCCCGGGGCATCTGCCTCTACGGAGCCCTCTGCATCCCGAACATCCTTTTCGGTGTGCTCTATGTAGTGTATTGCATTTATATGGATAAGCGTGCCGGCGACAACATCGCGCACAGCGCCCATTTGTGGGGATCCATCTATGGCTTGGTCTTCACCTTCATCGTGCGGCCCGACCTGATGATCAACTTCTTCAACCGGCTCATGCATCCCCGCTTCTGAAACGGATGCGTAACACTTGTTTGGTCGATGGTGTCACCCGGAAGCGGTTGTCAATACGCCTACCCACCACCCAAACAATCTTACGGTCCATTTCCAAAACCCAAACATTCTCCTTGTCGGCCAACGAAAGCTTCTGGTCGATGAAAAACCGGCTCAGCTTTTTCTTGTGGGCCATACCCAAGGGATAAAAATAATCGCCCGTACGCCAGGGCCTGAGCAAGAGCGGAAATTGAAGATGCCGGGCATCAAGCAGCGCCGTGCCGGTATCCGCATCGGGCATAACGCCCTCCGTCAGTTCCTGCAATTGAAACGAGAGCGCACCCCGGCGGAAATGAACAATCCCCTCCGGCTTTTCAATCAGCACATGTTCCGACTGCTCCGATTCCAGCGGGGTGAGGATCAGCCGCTCCCGGTCTTTCAGCAGCCGGTGCGTGGACGACAACATGAATTTTCCGCTTTCACTTTCGAGCAGCGACAAGGCCCCATCCAGCTGCGCCGCCCGGAAGCCAAAAGGGCGGATGATTTCATACAATAAGGCGGCCCGGGCGGGTTCAGCCTTCAATGCCCTTACCGGAACAATCACCTCGCTACCCTGATACTTCACCCGTTTCTTCAACCGACGTTGCACGGACTCTTCATACAGGTGTGCCACATCCGTAAACCTTCGGATGTTGGCCAGGATGTTTTCAGTAGCGGCAGGATACACAGATTCAATTTGCGGTAACACGCGGTTACGGAAAAAATTTCGTGTATAATCATCTGTTAGATTGGAGCTGTCTTCCACAAATTCCAGCGCATGTTCACGGGCATAACGGAGCAGTTCCTCCTTGCGGGCAAAAAGCAGGGGCCTCAGGATATTCCCGTTCCTGGCTTTCATGCCGCGCAAACCCCTGATGCCGGTGCCCTTGAAGAAATTCATCAGCACGGTTTCCACATTGTCGTCGGCATGATGGGCCGTGGAGATGCGGTGGGGCTTACCGGTGAGCGCGTTCATCTGCAGGATGTATTGTTCAAACCAGCGGTAACGCAAATCACGCGCGGCCTCCTGTATACCCATCTGATGCACTTCGGCATAAACCGCCGTATCGAATTTGTGCACTTCGCAGGGCATGTCGAGCGAGGCGGCCAGATTGCGCACAAACTGTTCGTCACGATCGCTCTCGGCTCCCCGCAGCTGGAAATTGCAATGCAGTACCGTGAAATCGTAACCCGCCGCCTTGCAAAGATGCGCCAGCACAACCGAGTCAACTCCGCCGCTGACGGCCAGCAAGAGCCGTTGCCCGGAATCCAAGCCACAAAGCATGGTCAACTGCTTTTCAAATTCAGATTGCAAACGCATTGGCTGTATGTATTTTTTTCAATTGAAACATTAACCTTTCCCGTTGCCAACAGGCCGGGCCAGCTCCATGAACTCCATCGGCTGCAGGTGTTTGCCGGATACCCCATCTTCCGCAAAGGGCAGACGCACACCGGTATCAACATAGCCATGACGTTTATACCAGTCGATCAGCTCGGTGCGTACCGAAATCACCGTCATGATGATCCTTTGGCATCCAAGTTCCGTGGCCATCATTTCTGCTTCCTGCAACATCATCTTACCGAGCCCGTGGTTCTGCAAATCGGGCTTCACGGATAACATACCCAGATATAGGTCCTCCCCTCTTTGCTGCAGGTTGACACAGGCCACTAAAGATCCGAATGCGTCTTCAGCCACGCGGAAACAGCTGCCCTGTGTGTCAAATACAGCCGTGAGCGAAGGCAGGTCGGTACGCTGTTCGCCGGAAATCAGATGCGCTTCCGTCGTCCATCCCTGCATCGACACTTCACCGCGGTAGGCCGAATTGATCAGGGCCAGCAGATCGGATAGATCGTTACGGACAGCCATTCTGATTTTCCATTGCCCCATACGGATATACTGAAGTTGAAGAGGTAAATTAAGGAATATTGACGGATACGATTGAGTAATAAATAATTGGAAACGATTCACTTCTACTGAGTAATTTGCCCATAAAACCGATCCCATGCCAAGAACACTGGAAGCCTGCTGTTTCAATGCAGAGAGCTGTATGACGGCTGAAAGAGCGGGAGCCGTGAGGGTGGAGCTTTGCGACAATCCGCTGGAAGGAGGTACTACACCCTCTTACGGTACAATCAAGAAAGCACGCGCCTCCATACAAATCGCCCTTCACCCCATCATCCGCCCGCGTTCAATGAATTACCTCTATTCCGAAGCTGAATGGGAGATCATTCGCGAAGACATTGCAATTTGCAAATCGCTGGGTTGCGACGGCATCGCCATCGGCATGCAATTGATTTCCGGAAACATCGATACCGAAAGGATGAAGCGCGTGGTGGAACTGGCCTATCCCATGGATGTAACCTGCATCCGGGTGTTTGATGCGGTACCCGATCCCTTTGAAGCGCTGGAACAATTGATTGACGCGGGCTGCAACCGGATTCTGACTTCAGGCCAGGCTGCATCTGCACCCGAAGGTGCCGCTTTGCTGAAAAAACTGGTGGAAAAAGCGGAAGGACGCATCTCAATCATGCCCGGAGCCGGCATCCGTCACGATAACCTGGCGCAATTGATTGCAGAAACCGGCGCCGAGGAGTACCACAGTTCCGCTAGAATCAAAGCGGAGAATCCAGTCCGGCACAGCAACCCCCGCATCACCGATGCAGGCAGTCTTTTCATTGCCGATGAAGCGGCATTGAAAGCGATGGTCGGCATTCTGGCAAGCCATTCCTGAATCAATCTGCACCCACTCACTCCACCACAATGATGGAGGCAAGCACTTTACGACCGTCCCACAACCGGTAAACGCCCATTGCAATTCCACCGGTGGGCAAGCGTGTGATGGGTGCAGACCGGAATTTATGTACAGGCATACCCCGGGCATCAATCAGCATCATTTCAACAGGCGTCGTATTTCCGAACTCGATGGTGAGTTCCTGCCCCCGGCGAACGGGAACCGGATATGCTTTCACAGTCATGCTTTTCTCAGCGCTTCCCTCCGCAACCGGATTCCGCTGCTTTGATGACGATGATGTGAAAGTAGCCACAGGCCTGCTTTGTACCGGGGAACTCATATAGGTGATGTCGATCAGGCTGATGATACCGAAGGTACTGGCCAGGTTGCTGCGTATGTCGAAAGCCATCTCCGTTTTTCCTGAGAAGGTGAACACAGCTGCACGATTATAATCCCGGTTGCTGGCGGCATCATAGGTTTGCCAGACCGAATCGCCCGAAAGCCGTATATCGATCCGGCGGTTTTCAATCAGCCTGGAACCCCAGAATTTGACAGTGTATGTCTTAGCCGGATCAAGCCCACTGATTTTCCACAAGCCGTCGGTGGAACTGTTGTGCGAGAACGTATAATCATCGGTGGCGGATGCCGGATAATCGCCTACCGGACCCACCACGCCCAGCGGGGTATTGGTAAACACGGGATCGGAGGCAACGTTATAGGTGCCGTCGATACGGTTGACCACTTCCAGCGAAACGGTTGTGGGCATATTGACTGTACTCACGGCATTTGACACCTGAATACCCGGCAGCGCGCTGACCATATTGTTCCAGTATTTGCCGCCGGCGTCGGGCGATGCGGTAAGGGTGCTGTTGCCCATGTCAATCAGAATGCGGCCTTCAGCCACCCGGATGCTGATACTGTCGGCTGCAGTTTTTCCCGTGTTGTCGGTCACTTCCAGCTTGTACACATAAACCCCTTGAGCCAGATTACTGAGCAAGGTCGTACTACTTTCGGCATTGGCAAGAACACCTCCCGAAGGCCCCGATACATAGGTCCACCGGTAATTGGTAATAGTTGCGTTGTACACGAAGGACGAACGTCCGTCGAGCTGCAACGAAGAGGCGGGCAGATAAATTGACGTATCGTTTCCTGCATTGGCCACCAGATTGAACTTAGGCGTATTGCAGAGGGAATCGAGCACCATTTCACGGAGGACCCGCCGGTACATGGAGTCATGACCGGCATTGTTCACATGAATGTTATCATAATTATAGGCAGTCAGTATGGTGCCGTCGGGATTGGCCAGCAAACTCCAGAAATCAATGGCCCGGTTTCCGAATCGTGTTAAAACCCAATCACGAAGTTGCATCAGGTTTTCACGCTGGGTTGTACTCAGATCTGTCCTGGGTTGGGCGGTACTCACCCAAAGGGCGATATTGTTGTCCCGGGCAAGATGCACCACCCGCTCGAAGTTAGCCTGCTGTTCCTCCATCGGAATGTTATTGGAGGCGTCGTTGCTGGGGAGGTTGATGATAATGGCATCGGCATTTAATCGGATGGCCTCCGAAATATTGTATCCGTATGCGGGATTCGCACGTCCCGGGGGCGGAACAAAGCCATCCGGACAAAGCGCATGATAGGTCGTGAATCCGGGGATACCGAGATTATAGACTTCGGAAGCCGGGTTTTTACGCTTGATGTATGACCGGAATTTATTGACCCAGGAGTTCTCGATGGGTACGGCACCACTGCCATAAGCCGAGGATGAACCCAGAACAACAATCTTGAAGGGCAATCCGCAGTAAGCCCGGTCGGAATCGCTTGAAACAACCGGTATCGAATCCCCTCCTAGAATCCGCGTGATATCGATGATATTGATCACACCGAACTGACTACCACCGGCTACACGGATATCAAAGGAAAGTTCCTTAACTCCGGAAAAACTGAAATAAGCGCCACGATTGAAATCACGGTTGTTCCCCGCATCATAGCGCTGCCAGAGCGAATCATCGGCGCGCTTGATTTCAATAGCCCGGTTGGTCAAAAGGCGCGAACCCCAGAACTTGATCCGGTATTCGGCCGCACTGTCAAGACCGCTGAATTTCCAGCGCCCGGAACTTGTGCTGGTATGTGCATAGGCATAATCATCCGTAGCCGATGCCGGATAGTCACCCACCGGACCCACCGTTCCTGCTCCGTTGGCGGAATTACTTCCCAGCCCGTTGGATGCGGGATCGAATGTGCCATCAATGCGATTGACCACTTCGAGTTTTAGGGCAGTCGGACTGTTGAGCGTGGTAATGACATTTTGCACCTGAAGGCCCTCGATACCGCTGGACATATTGTTCCAGTAATTACCGTTGGCATCGGGTGAGAAAGTGAGCGACTGGCTGCCCACATCAATCAGGATACGTGAAGCTACTCTTACCGTGATGCTGTCATCATCGATCCGTCCGTAATTATCCGTAACCTGTAACCGAAAAACATATACCCCCTCAGAGAGGTTTGACAGGATGGCGCGTGCCGAATCGGGTGACGAGAGTTGATAACCAGAAGCCCCCGAAACCTTGCTCCAGTCATATTTGGTAATGGTGCCATCATAAATCGACGAACGGGTTCCGTTCAGCTCAAATGAACCCGAAGACAGATAGATCGTGGTGTCATTTCCGGCTACTGCAAGCGGATGACGATCTCCACGAATACATAAAGAATCGAGCAAGGATTCTGAACGTATGCGCTCATACAGCAGTGTATGACCGGCATTGTTCAAATGTATATCGTCGGCATTATACGCAGGAACGATCGTACCGTCCGCGTTGGCGATTCCGGACCAGAAATCGACAGCCATGTTCCCAAAGCGACTGAAAATCCAGCTGCGGAGAGCTTTCAACTGTTCACGCTGCGCATCATTAAGATCGTTGCGTGGCTGCGGACAGGCCACCCAAAGGGCTATATTGTGCTGATGGGCCACCGAGGCCACCCATTCAAAATTGCTTTTTTGTTCTTCCAGCGAATAATTAGCCGCTGCATCATTCGAGGGCAGGTTTACGATAACGCCATTGACGCCCAACCGCAGGGCTTCACTGATGTTTGCACCCTGGAGCGGGTAGGGCCGGCCTGAGGGCGGAACATAATCGTCGGGACAATAGACCTGATAAGTGGTAAGCCCCGGTTGGGCAAGATTGTATACCTCATTGTCCGGATTTTGTCTTTTCAGGTAGGCCGTGAAGCGGTTCACCCAGGACTCGGATACCGGATTTGCACCGATACCAAAAGCCGTGGAAGAACCCAGCACTGCTATCTTGTAGGGTGTGCCGCAATAATTCCGGTCGGAGTCCCCGGTTATGGGTGCATCGCCGGACTGCCTCAGTGAAATTCGGTTGATGTCGATGACATTGATGATGCCGAACAAACTGCCGGATTTCACCCGGATGTCAAAACCCATCTCTTTTTTACCAGAGAAACTGAAAACGGCTGCACGGGTGAAATCGCGGTTGAAGCCGGCATCATAGGACTGCCAGACCGTATCATCCAACCTTTTGATTTCCACCGCCCGGTTCGCCAGCAAACGGGATCCCCAGAACTTGATACGGTAAGTTGACGCACTGTCGAGTCCCGACAATCGCCAGCGGCCGCTGCTGGCACTGGTATGCACTATCGCATAATCATCGGTTGCGGTTGCGGGATAGTCGCCTACCCGACCTACTGTGCCAGCCCCGGTAGATGTATTGCTGCCCAACCCGTTCGATAAGGTATCGAAAGTGCCGTTAGTCCGGTTGATGACTTCCAGCCGGATGCCGCTGGCCAGGTTGGTAGTAGTAACAGCATTCGATACCCGAATTCCGGGAAGACCGCTGACCATGTTGTTCCAGTAATTGCCGGAAGAGTCGGGTGAAACGGTCTGGGAAAAGCTGCCGATATCGATCAGGACACGGGAAGCCACGGTTACTTCAAGCGTATCGGAGGACGTAGCGCCGTAATTGTCGGTTACCTTCAACTGGAAACGGTAAACCCCTTCCACGAGTTGGCTCAGGGTTGTAACGGCGTTGAGCGGGTTAGCAATCACACAGGTTGCAGGTCCCGAGATAAAGGACCATTGCCAGGAAACCAACGAACCATCCGGATCGGAAGAGGAAGTGGCGTCAAGAGTCAGACTGTTTGCGGGCAAGACCAGGGCAGCATCATTGCCCGCACGGGCTATGGGCGACTGATTGATGAAGGTCAATGTGATGTCGGAAGATGAAGAGACACAGGGTGGATTGGCCACCGTCCAGCGCAGCAGGTAGGTTCCCCCACGGGAAGGTGTGAACAGCGCATTAGGATTACCGACCGAACTGAACTGACCTAAATTGAAGGAGGGCCCGCTCTGGATTGACCAGGTTCCGCTTCCTTCCGAAGGTGTATTCGCGCTTAACTGTGCGGTGGTGTTGGTTGACAAGGCGATAACCTGATTGTTTCCTGCATTGGCCTCAACTGGTACACGGTTGTTAAGTAGAAGATCCGAACTGCTGCTGCTTTGGCAAAAAGTGTTGGTGAGCGTCCAGCGCAGCGTTACGGATGATCCGGAAATGACGGCCTGAGCAGCAGGATTTGACGAATTTGTGAGGGTCGCTGTTCCCATGATGACGGACCAAAGACCCGTTTCACCGGCAGCCGGAGTATTGGCATTCAGCACAAACTGATTGTTGTTGCAATTGGACTGAGTGACTCCTGCATTAGCTACCGTGGGAACAATATTCGTTAGCGTTACAGACGAGGAGGATGAACAAACGCCGCGCGTAATTGTCCAAACCAGCGTTGCCGAACTGCCAGACAGGCTTACTCCACTGGCCGGATTGCCCGCAGAGGCAATCTGCACGTTGCCACTGTTTACGGTCCACAATCCGGACTCATCTTCAGCTGGGATACTTGCATTAAGAACAAACTGATTGTTATTGCAATTCGACTGGCTGGCTCCGGCATTAGCTACTGTGGGAACAATATTCGTAAGCGTTACCGATGAGGAAGACGTACAAGCGCCACGCGTAATTGTCCAAACCAGCGTTGCTGAACTGCCGGACAGGCTTACCCCACTGGCCGGATTGTCGGGTGAAGCGACAAGCGCATTTCCTCCGCTTACGGTCCACAAGCCGGTTTCGTCCGATGCAGGAAGATTGGCATTCAGGGTAAACTGATTGTTGTTGCAATTCGACTGAGTGACTCCTGCATTAGATACCGTGGGAACAATATTCGTTAGAGTTACCGAAGAGGAGGAAGTACAAACGCCGCGCGTAATTGTCCACACCAGCGTTGCCGAACTGCCGGACAGGCTTACCCCACTGGCCGGATTGTCGGGTG
>CAZZLI010000095.1:0-11351 GCA_964655055.1 uncultured Ferruginibacter sp. | reverse complement strand
CCGGCGGCACAGCATACCGGATGCCCTCCGAACGTATTGATATGGCCCAGCACCGGCCGGTCGGTGAGCTGGTCCATAAGCGCCTTGTCGGCCACAAAGGCGCCCAAAGGCATGCCCCCGCCCAGGGCCTTGCCCAGCAACAGGATGTCGGGCACGATGCCGTATTGTTCGAAGGCCCAAAGCGTGCCGTTGCGACCGAAGCCGCACTGGATCTCATCGAGCACCAGCAGCGTACCGGTTTGCGTACAGCGTGTACGCAATGCTGTTATCCATTCAAGATCTGGCCTGAGCACGCCGGCTTCGGCCTGAACCGATTCCGCAATCACCGCCGCCACCGATCCGTCGATCTGTTCCAGGTCTTCGTGATGATTGTACCGGAGTCTCCTAATGCCCGGCAGCAGCGGACGGAAGGCATTGCGCCAGTATTCGTCGCCCATCACGCTCAATGCACCCTGGGTGCTGCCGTGATAGCTGTTGTTGAAACAGGCAATATCCGTACGGTTGGTGGCGCGTTTGGCGAGTTTCATGGCGCCCTCGCAGGCCTCGCTGCCGCTGGCCGTGAAAAAAACCGAATTAAGGGAAGGGGGCAAAAGTTCCGCCAAACGCCGGGCATACTGCACCTGAGGGCTTTCCACCAGTTCGCCATAGACCATCACATGCTGGTAGGTTTGCGCTTGCCGGCTGATTGCTTCTACAACTTTGGGATGGCAATGTCCAACATTGCAAACGCTGATGCCGGCGATCAGGTCGAGGTAGGCCTTGCCGGAAGTATCGTATAGGTAACTGCCCGAAGCACGCTCCACTTCAATAGCCATGGGCGCCGGGGAGGTTTGCCCTACATGGCGTAAGAAAAGTTCGCGCTGGGTCATCGCTGGGTGAATCGCAGATGTTGAAAAAAAGGCTACACGATATACCGACGAAATTAGGCTATTTGATTTTGAGGATGGTGACCCAAACCAAAAACCATAAATCCAGCCTGCCCTCGTTCTTAGCGCACTCTTTTTTGTCTGAACAATGATGGGTATGATTGAATGATGACTTTGATGGGAATTGATGGCAAGGTACTCACTTCCTTTGCGTCTTAAAAAACCTTTCCGCCTTTGCGTGAGATAATCCGCGGAATTCTTCAATCTGCGTAATCAGCGGTTCAGACAAAGATCAAATCCTGTACATTCCCTAATCCTCTACATCCTGATTGAGCTATAAAATCCATTGCCCCCTCACTGCCCGGCGCTTCATTCAAAATTTAACATGTACCACCCAACACCACTCCAAAATGCTGGTCAAATAGTTTATTTTAGCACCCGACCCTCAACACCATGGCCCTCCTCTACAGTATCAACGGCATCAGCCCTTCCCGGGGAAACAATTGCTTCATTGCCCCCAACGCCACCCTCACCGGCGATGTGGTACTGGGCGACGAATGCAGCATCTGGTTCAACGCGGTGCTGCGTGGCGATGTGAACAGCATCCGTCTCGGCAACCGGGTGAATGTACAGGACGGGGCCATCATCCATTGCACCTACCAGAAAGCCTCCACACATATCGGAAATAATGTGAGCATCGGGCACAATGCAATCGTGCACGGCTGCGTTATTGAAGATCATGTGCTGGTGGGCATGGGCGCTATCATCATGGACAACGCCCGCATCGGCAGCCACAGCATCATTGCCGCAGGCGCCGTGGTGCTGGAAAATACCGTGGTAGAGCCCTATAGCATTTATGCGGGTGTTCCGGCAAAAAAGGTGAAAACGGTTTCGGCCGCGCTGGTGGAAGGTGAAATAGAGCGGATAGCTGCCAATTATCTGATGTACAGCAGCTGGTATGGCGATCCGCTTCAGGATGAGGGAGAACCGCTTCAGAAAAAATAAAATCCGGGGGAATGCCCCCTCCATCAAAACTATCCTGGCATGAAAAAAATGATTGTGGCAGTTTCCGTCCTCAGTCTGCTTTCAGGCTGCTCGCTCTTCAAAAAATCGGAGAAGCTGGGCTGCAAGGGCGACGGACGGAACGTAGGCGCTGAAAAAATACTGGCCGGCGATCCCAAAGATGTGAAGGCCAGTAAAAAAGCGAAATACCGCGGTGGGCGCACCAGTTACCGCGAGTAGTTGGCAGGTGAAGGTTGATGTTGGTGCTATAAGATCCGTAATCAGTTAACCCCCTATAACCCATGTGCTACCACCTCACCCACAGCAACGGAAATACCGAAGCGGTCATCGACGACAACTGCGGCATTTCAAAGTTCTATGCCATCGCCAACACCCTGGCCAAAGAACTCAAAATCATATTCCTTAACCAGGTAGATGAGGCCGAAAGCCTCGACTGGGATTTCCGCTACAAGAATGCCCTGCTCACCCTGCACTACAGCATTTTCAACGGCGTATCCATCCTTCCCGTAAAGAACAGTTCCGGAAACAGCGATAACAAGGCCGTCATTGAACTGGCCGGTTATCTGGAGAAAAAAGCCTATTGAGGTTCAGTATTTTTTTTCATCCAAACTTTCCGCGATCAGCAGGTAGTTGGTGTACCGCTCCGCATCGATGCGGCCCGAAGCCACCGCCTCCTTGACTGCGCAACCAGGCTCGTTTTCATGCAGGCAGTTGTTGAACCTGCATTCCGGAAGCAAGGCACGCATTTCGGGGAAGTAATGCGACAACTCCTGCTTCGAAATATTCACCAGTCCCAGTTCCCGGATACCGGGCGTATCAATGATCCTTCCGCCCCCGGGCAAATCGAACATCTCGGCGAAGGTTGTAGTATGCAGCCCCTTCCCGCTCCATCCGCTCACTTCGTTGGTCCTCAATTGCAGTTCAGGGAAAATATGGTTGATGAAGGTGGACTTGCCCACCCCTGAATGCCCGCTGAGCAAGCTCGTTTTTCCCTGCAACAAAGCCATCACCTCCTGTACCCCTTCCCCGTTTTCCAGACTCATGGTTTCAACCCGATATCCAGCACCACAGTAGATTTCCTGCATCGACTCCAGTTGTACCACCGAACGGTCGTCGAGCAAATCAATCTTGTTGAAAACGATGATGGCGGGAATATGATAGGCCTCGGCCGTAACCAGAAACCGGTCGATGAATCCGGTGGAGGTTCGCGGATTGCGGATGGTGGCGAACAGCAGCGACTGATCGAGGTTGGACGCCACAATATGATGCTGATTGCGGTTGTGCGGCGAAGTGCGTGTGATATAATTCCTGCGCTCGCCGATGCCGGTGATGATGGCCGAATGTTCCGCATCCGGTTCCAGTTCCAGTTCCACAAGATCACCCACGGCAATAGGATTGGTGGATGTGATGTCGTCAATCTTGAAGCGGCCCTTGATCCGTGCCTGCACAAAATTTCCGGCCCCGGTTTTTACCGCATACCAGCTTCCGGTACTCTTGTATACCACACCGTTCATAAGCAGCAAATGTTGGTCTATTTGTCCGAATTAAACACGATGCTGAAAATTAAATACGCTGATAAATCTCCGGAAATCAGCAATTGCCAAGGATCACAACTGACCTTCATCGGCAAAACTGTAATACCCTTCTTCGCTTACAATGATATGGTCGAGCAGCACGATATCGAAGAGCCTTGCCCCTTCGGCGATCTTCCGGGTGATTGCACTGTCGGCCTCGCTGGGCGAAAGGTTACCCGAAGGATGGTTGTGGCAGAGGATGATGCCCGTAGCATTCTTTTCAAGTGCGCCCCGCAGGATGATGCGCGGATCGGCCACCGTGCCGGTTATGCCGCCCCGGCTGATGATTTCGAAATGGCAGACCTTGTTGGCCCGGTTGAGGTAAAGGATGGCAAACACCTCGCGGCTGTTGTCTTTAATGGTGGTTCGCAGAAATTCAGCCACATCGCGGCTTGAACCGATGGCGCCGCGATGAAGCGCGGCCGATGCATGACGCCTCCGGCCCAGTTCAAGCGCAGCTGCGATGGTGATTGCCTTTGCCTCACCGATTCCTTTCACACCCTGCAATGCACTGAGATCGAGCCGGCCCAGCTCACTCAGGTTATTGTTGCCGAGTTGCAGCAACTCCCGGGCCAGGTCCACGGCCGACTTGTCGCGGTGGCCATTACCGATCAGAATGGCCAGCAGCTCGGAATCGCTCAAGGCCTCGGCGCCCTTCGCCATGAGTTTCTCCCGCGGCCGGTCGTCGGCTGCCCAGGTTTTGATGGAAGAGAAAACTTTTTCCGTTTTTTTCATACTCCCAATACAACATCAGTTTTTTAATGATAGTTTTGCGCATCCTTTCGCACAATCACCCACACGGCCATGAACACGCTGCACCGAGCCAGCATTTTTTCAGGAACCGGCTCACACTATCTTGCCCAGGCTATCGCTGAAAAATTCGGACAACCCCTGGGGAAAGTGAATATACAGCGTTTCAGCGACGGAGAAATCGGGGTTGAATTCCGCGACAGCATCCGTGGACAATATGTGTTTATCATCCAAAGCACATTTTCGCCCACCGACAACCTGATGGAGCTGCTGCTGATGATTGATGCGGCCAAGCGGGCATCGGCCTACAAGGTCATTGCCGTCATCCCCTACTACGGCTATGCACGTCAGGATCGTAAAGACCGCCCCCGGGTAGCTATCGGATCCAAACTGGTGGCCAACATGATTGTAGCAGCAGGAGCCGACCGGCTGGTGACCATGGACCTGCATGCTCCGCAGATCCAGGGCTACTTCGATATTCCGGTGGACCATATGGACCCTTCGGCCATCTTCATCCCCTATATCGAAAACCTCAATCTCAGCCAGCTGACCTTCGCCGCACCCGATGTGGGCAGTGCCAACCGCATCCGCGAAGTGGCCACCTATTTCGAGTGCGAGATGGTGATTTGCGACAAGCACCGCAAACGCGCCAATGAAATCGCCAGCATGGTACTGATCGGCGATGTGGCCGACCGCGATGTGGTGCTGATCGACGATATCTGCGATACCGGAGGAACGCTGGCCAAAAGCGCCCTGCTGATCAAGGAAAAAGGTGCCCGAAGCGTCCGTGCCTTTTGCACCCATCCTGTGCTCAGCGGCAATGCTTACGAAAACATCCGGAACAGCGTGTTGGAAGAGCTGGTAGTATGCGACACGATTCCCGTAAAGCCCGGTTGCGACAAGATCAAAGTGGTGTCTACCGACGAATTATTTGCCATAGCCATACGTAACGCCCTTGAAAACAGGAGTATAAACAGTTTGTTCCTCCGCAGCAAGATTGCCAATAAAAAATAAGGATTTCGCTTCTCTGCTACCCTGAGCCCGAAAAGCCTGCGTCATTCCGGACCAAATTCCCTACCTTCGCCGTCCGAAAAAAATCACCTGAATCCAAGACGATTTATTTCATCTTTATCGGGTGCCACTTCGGGATATTAAACGGCAAAACAAACCAAACCATAATCATGAAATCAATTACAATCGACGGACAAATCCGGACCGCATTTGGCAAATCAGCCACCCGCCAACTGCGCCTGGAGGAAAAAGTGCCAGCTGTAATTTACGGAGGTGCTCAGGAAATCAATTTTGCCAGCCCGGCTGCGGCATTCAAAAAGTTCATCTACACCCCTGAGTTTATGGTGATCGAGGTGAATGTGGATGGTAAAGCCCACCGCTGCGTGTTGAAAGACCTGCAATTCGACAAAGTATCGGACAAACTGATTCATGTCGATTTTCTGGAACTGGTAGACGACAAGAAAGTGACCGTAACCCTGCCCATCAAATTCACCGGCACACCTGCCGGCGTGAAAGCGGGCGGCAAGCTGGTTGTCAAAATCAAGAGCCTGAAAGTGAAATGTTTGCCTAAGGATCTGCGCGAGTTCATCGAGCTCGATATCAGCGGGCTGGAACTCAACGGCAATATCCGCGTGCAGGATGTGCAGGCTCAGAACATGGAAATCATGAACTCGCCCCGGATCCCCATCGCTTCTGTGACCATGACGCGTCAGCTCAAGCAGGAAGAAGCCGCAGCTCCCAAGGCAGCAGCCGCCGCATCTGCAAAAGGAGCGCCCGCAGCCGCCGCAGCACCCGCCAAAGCAGCCCCGGCAGCAAAAAAATAAATTCCGCACTATTGATAGTGCTCACAAAACATCCGCCTCGCAAGGGCGGATTTTTTTTATGTCCTTCATTCCCGAATCTTTCACCAAAAAGGCTGCTGATATAAATCAACACAAAGGGTTTTGTGCGTCATTTTCTCCGGATGACGGCGGAAATAGTTTTGCGGTGTGATGATATTCAAAAACCAAAAAACCTGATTATGAAAAAGAAGATTACCCTAATCGCCCTGTCCGTATTCACAGTACTCATGCTGCAGGCGCAGGACACGCCTGCGAAACAACCAACGAAGAAAGAGAACAAAATGTATCTGGCCCTTTCCGTGGGCCCGTCCTTTCCGCTGGGCAAATTCGGCTCGAAGTCAACCAATCCTGATGATGGCGCAGGATTTGCCAATACCGGTGTGAATGTGGGTTTGCAGTACGGCTACCTGATTGGCAAGAACTTCGGTCTTGCCGCCAATTTCGGCTATTCGCAGTACAAACTGGATGAAGGTCCGCTCAACTCGATGATGATTGTTGACGACCCAAGCTTTCAGCTATCGGCCGACCATTGGCAGTACTTCAGTTTTCTTGCAGGCCCTATGGCTACGGTAGCCTTAAACGACAAACTGAATTTCGACTTCCGGCTTTTGGGTGGCCTTGCCCATTCAAATTTTCCGGTTATCAGCGCCAGCACATCCGATATGGGTGTACGCTCCAGCGAAAACTGGCAATCGGCTTTTGCCTGGCAACTGGGGACCAACATGCGTTATCATTTCACACCGCGAACCTGCTTCTTCTCGAACCTTGATTACATGAAGACGAAACCGGTCACCAACATCACCATTACCAACGGTGGTTCGGAAACCTCGGAAGTCGAGCAGCATATCGGCGTTATGAACCTGACCGTGGGTGTGGGCTTTGCTTTTTGACAGCCGAAGCCCCAATCCGGTCACCCCGCCATTGGAAGATGGCGGGGTTTTTTATTATTGTCCCGGCGGGGTTTTCGCTATCATACGCCATAGTTTAAAAACGCTTCCGGCAAAACTCCGACGAATCAAATAACCATCCGCCAAATACATCCTTACCCTGCTTTCAATACTGTTATGCAAAGGCAATAAGACGTAAACAAAGGGATATCTTGTTTTGTCCCGGCGGGGTTTTCGCAATCATACGCTATGATTAAAAAAACGCTTCTGGCGAAACCCCGACGAATAAAACAACCAACCACCAAATACACCCTTACCCTGCTTTCAATAATGTTATGCAAGGGCAATAAGAGGTAAACACAGAGATATTTTTTCCACTCATTTTATCACATACAACCCTAATGATTGGTAGTCAGTTTTTGAAGTAAGCAGCAGTTGAACGCGTATTCAACGTCGGGGTTTCGCAGCTGGTTCTTTTGAGCGCAAAGTGTATTTGGGCGAAAACCCCGCCGGGACAGTATGTTCATGTTACACTCGATTTTTTTGTGTTCTACAGATAATGTAACAGTAGTGAAACAATTGAAGCGGGGCAGGGAAGGAGAGCGTCCTCATCAAAACGCAAATCCCTGAAAATCAGGACATAAAAAAACCTCACACAACGGTGAGGCATTTTTTGTGATCTGGCTGGGACTCGAACCCAGGACCCATACATTAAAAGTGTATTGCTCTACCAACTGAGCTACCAGATCCCACTCCTTTTTTCAAGGGTGCGCAAAAATAGGGAAAAATGGGGCGATGTGCCAATGATTCGGTAAAGTTTTTAGCCCCTTGCACAGATTTGCCCCCCGCTTCCCGCATCCGCGGCTTATCTGCCTTATTTTTGTCGTGAAGCCTACAACATGCAGGATTTTTTCAAGGACAAAGTGGTGGTGGTTACCGGAGGTAGTACCGGAATCGGGAAGGCCCTGATTGACGCCCTGATTCCCCGCGGGGCGAAAATAGCCACCTGCGGACGCAACCAGGATAAACTGTACGAACTGCAGGTACAATATTCAGGGCATATGATCCATACCGTTGTGGCCGATGTGAGCCGCTTCGACGACTGCCGAAACTTCATCGAAAGCACCATCAGCACCTTCGGGGGTATCGATATCCTTATCAACAACGCAGGCATTTCCATGCGGGCCCTGTTCAAAGACGCCAAAGTAGATGTGATCCGAAAAGTGATGGACGTGAACTTCTTCGGCATGGTGTACTGCACCAAACTGGCGCTCGACAGCATTATCGCCCGCAAGGGCATCATTGCCGGCATCTCGTCCATAGCCGGATACCGCGGCCTGCCCGGAAGAACCGGCTACTCGGCATCTAAATTCGCCATGAACGGATGGCTGGAAGCCCTGCGCACCGAATTGCGCGACAGTGGCGTCAATGTGATCTGGATCGCACCAGGCTTCACCGCTTCCAACATCAGGCAAACCGCCCTCGACCCCTCTGGCCAAAGCACAGGAGAAAGCAGGATGGAAGAGGAAACCCTCATGCAGGCCGAAGAATGCGCCCGGCATATCCTCAATGCCATCGAAAAACGAAAAAGAACCACCCTGCTCACCTTCAACGGGAAACGCACCGTATGGCTGAACAAGCTGTTACCTGCGCTGACCGATAAACTGGTGCATCGTTTCTATTTCAACAACGGGAAGCTGGTGAAATGAGTCGGGCCCTGACGGGCATACGCTAAACCCTAAAACGGCTTTCCGCTGAACAGCATATGGCTTTGCTCACCCTTACTTCCGACATCGGCCATCAGGATTTCATCATCGGCGCCATCAAAGGTCAGCTGCTCCGGCATTGCCCGGGTTCGACCATCATCGATATCACCCACGACCTCCTGGCATTCAACCTGCCCCAGGCGGCCTACCTCTGCCGCAATGCCCTGGTGAATTTTCCGGAAGGCAGCATCCACATCATCCTTGTCAATGTGTTCGATAAAAAGAATACCAACCTGCTGGCTGCCACGCATAAGGGTCAACATCTTTGCTGTGCCGACAACGGGCTGATCACCATGTTGCTGGAAGGTATGCCCGAGCAGGTAGCCACACTGCCTTCGGTCGAATCGGATCCGAAAACAATCCTGGATATCGCCGTCCGGTTTGCAAAAGCGGCAGCCCTGCTGGATGCCGGCAAGCCCCTGAACCAGATCGGGGATACGAACATACAAATCGATGTCAGAAATGCCCTGCGTTCCAAAATAGGGGGCGACTGGATGGAAGGACAGATCATCTTCGTGGACCGGTTCGAGAATGTGGTGGTCAACATCACGCGCACCGAATTCGAGGAACAGCGTAAGGGACGGAATTTCAAAATCGTGTTCCGGCGCGACGAAGTGATTGATACGATCAGCAATACCTATGCCGATGTCAACGAGGGCGATAAGGTGGCCCTGTTCAATTCCGCAGGCTATCTTGAAATCGCCATCAACAAGGGTAATGCGGCGGGGCTGTTCGGTCTTCGGGGCTACAGCGAAAAACAGGTAGGCACGCAGCATCAGCATATGCACGCACAACTGTTCTATCAGAGCATCAAGATATTTTTTGACTAACCGGTAACGGCCTTGGCCTTCATCAAACCCCTGCACCCCGACAGCTCAGCCGATGCTGAACTGATTGCCGCTTTCAAAAAAGACGGCGAGCAGCGGCATGTGGAACAACTCTTCCTGCGTTATGCCGACCTGATTTTCGGCGTTTGCCTGAAATACCTGGGCGATGCCGAAAAAAGCAAGGATGCCGCCATGGACATCTATCTGCAACTTCCCGAAAAGCTGCGCAGGCACGAGGTCAACCAGTTCAGAAGCTGGGTGCATGTGGTGGCCAAAAACCATTGCCTGATGCAGTTGCGCAGCCAACAAAAAGGCCGGACCATCGCACTCGAAGACGGATTTATGCAATCGGCCGAAAAAAATCATCCTGAAAACGAGAGCGGGGAACTGGAAGAACGGCTCGGGTTGCTCGAGCAATGCATCGGCACTCTTCCGGCAGAGCAGCAAACCTGTGTACGGCTGTTCTTTCTGGAAGACCATTGCTATAAGGAAATCGCCCGCCGAACCGGACTCGACTGGAACCAGGTGAGAAGCCATATCCAAAACGGAAAACGAAACCTGAAAATCTGTATGGAAAAGCAGGGTATCAACAGTAACAGTTAAACCATGAACCCGAATAACAAACCCTACACCGCGGAGCAGATCAGGACCTATCTGTCGGGTAAGATGACCGATGCTGAAATGCGTGCGCTGGAAAAAGCGGCCCTCAGCGACCCCCTGCTGGCCGATGCCATTGAAGGTTATCAATTGGTTAACCAGGAAAATACATACACGAGTCTTGATGAACTTAAGAAAAACATCGCAGGTCATACAGCAGGCAATTCGGGCCGGACAAGACAACGATACCTGCCCATGGCTGCGGCGCTTGCACTCATCTGTATGCTGGCCGCCACCGGTTATCTTTTGCTTGACAACAAAAGAGGCAAAAACACAGAAACAGCCATCGCCGAAAACCGTGTATCCGACAATACTCCTGTTGCAGCGAATACAGAAACAAATAACGATTCGGCAATAGCAGGAAATCGTTCCGCTGAAACAGAAAAAACCATTGAGAACAAAGGGACTGAAGCTTTGGTTGTCAGACCCGCAGCACCCGAACCGATAACAGTGCAAAAAGATGTTGCTACAAAAGCAACAGACAATAGCAAAAGCGACAACGCGGTTGTTCCTGCCGAAGACAACAGACAGAATACAGCCTTAGCTGAAGTATCCAATCCAACCTACCAGGCTGATGTCGCATCCGTAACCGCCTCAAGCAAGCAGGCGGCAACTGCAAAAGCGGAAGCTCCCCGCCCCGCAGAACAGGAGGACCAAAGCGTAGTTACCGTTACAACCGCAAAACAGCGAAGCAAAGAAAATGCCGTAGCGGTTGAAAAAAAACAAGGCTTTAATGCATCCACGGAAGAGCCGGATTCCGCTATGCCATTGATTGGCCGCGCAGCCTATGAACAATACCTTTCAAAATCAATCGCACTGCCTCAGGAAATCCGCGAAAAATACCGGGGCCGTTCCGTAAAACTTGCCTTCAGCGTTCGCCAAAATGGAAAAATAACCGGTATCCGGGTGCTGGAATCCCAGTCGCCGGAATGTGATGCCGAAGCCATCCGTCTCCTGAAATCCGGACCGTCCTGGGGCAGCGGGAAAGGCAGCCTGACCGTAAATTTTTAAAGCGCTGAGATAAATCATAGTTCAGGGAGATTTGTTATGCAAATTTGACTTTACTTTTAGCCCAAAAATCTCCCCGTATAATACCGATATGATAGCTGTTTTACCCAATGAAATTGTCGTAGTACATATAGCTAATC